>JAHFDV010000616.1 GCA_023248815.1 Myxococcales bacterium | reverse complement strand
GGATCGAACGATCGAGAGTGATCCTCCCGATGGCTCGTGGATCATCGACAGCGTGAAAGAGGGGGGGACGGAGCCTGGGTTTCGCGTCGTCATCCCGGAAGTCGGCACCTTTCTTTTCAAGATGGACAAGAAGGGAGAACCCGATCGCGCGACCGGGGCCACGGTGGTGGGCACGCGACTCTTTCATGCGCTGGGATACGAAACGCCGTGCGAGAGTATCGTGACTGCACGCGCTTCGGCTTTCAAGGTTGCTCCGAGCGCAGAAGGCGAGCCACTTCCGGGACTCCGCAAAAAGTTCGACCAGACGACGGTAGACCGCGTGCTCTCGAAGGCGCACCAAGTAAATGGGAGGTTCCGTTTCGTCGCTTCGAGCTGGCTCGAAGGCGTATCGCTCGGCCCCTACCGATTCGTCGGCACACGATTCGACGATCCCAACGACGTCGTCCCTCACGAGGATCGACGAGAGCTGCGCGCCATGCGACTGCTTGCGGCTTGGATCAACCACGTGGAGTCTGGCGAGCGCAATACGATGGACACGTTCCTCGTCGATCGCGCGACGAAGAAGGGCTTCGTGCGGCATTTCACGATCGATCTCGGAGATGCTTTTGGCAGCCTCGCCTTCCACGACGAAGACTCGAAGCGGCTCGGGCACACGTACCTCTTCGATCTCCCGATGATGGGTCAAGACTTCGCTTCTCTCGGCGGGATCCACCGGCCATGGGAACGCGCTCAGGACACCAACGGCATCTTCCACTACTTCACGGCGCGCGAGTTCGATCCGGAGAGCTGGCACGGCGCATACCCGAATCCAGCCTTCTCACGAATGCAGGAAGACGATGCCGCTTGGATGGCACGGCTCCTCGCGAGGCTCGACGAAAGTCTCACCGCCGCCGCCATCGCCACGGGAAACTTCGGTGAAGCCAACGCCCACTATCTCGAGGAGACGTTGAAGATCCGGCGTCGACTGATTCTTACGCGTTTTCTTTCGCGCCTCTCTCCCCTCGCCGATGCACGTCTCGAAGGTGACCGCCTCTGCGTGACGGACCTCGCGCGCGTGTCGGAGATCGCGTCGGAGACGAGAATCTCGTACAGCGCCTTCGAGATGAAAGAAAACGAGACCACTCCCGAGCGCGTCCTCGCGGTCGAGTCGCGGGACGCAAACCTCGCATGCGTCGCCCTCGGGGCTCCGGACTCTCGCGAGCGCTACCGCGTCATCGACGTATTCAATGGGTTCGCGTCGGGCCCGCTGCGCATTCACCTCTACGCGCATGGAAATGAGCATTCGATCGCGGGGATCGAGCGCCCAACGGGACACGGCGCGTACGCGAGATTTTGACCGCGGTCGACGACCGTTTCTAGAACATGCCGCTTACGCCGAGTCCTGCGCTCGTCGACGAGACGGTTGGGTACGGAGCAACGTACCCGAACGACGTCTTGAAAACCGTCGCCGACTCTTTTCGCTTCTCGCCGAAGCCGTAGTGCAGCCACGAGGGGATGATGTATCCGCTCACGAAGCCCACCGCCGCCCCCGCAATCACGTCAGTCGTCCAATGACGATCGGACACGATGCGGAGGATGCCGGTCGTCGCCGCAACTCCAGTCATCGTAGCACACGCGAGTGCGTCTGGGAGGCCGCCGCCATAGAGCGGAAGGTGCTGATGATGCACGCATGTCAGCGACGCCATCGTAAACGCTGCCGCGGTGTGCCCGCTCGGGAAGCTCTGATTGTCGGAGACGTCTCCGCAGTGATTGAAGCCGATCTTGTCGGGGGCACCCTTCTCGTCACTCACGCAGTCTCTCGTGTAGGGTCGCGACCGCCCGATCGCGTGCTCGGCACCGAGCGAGAACACACCGGCGAGTCCCAGCGCTTGCAAGTTGATGAGTGTCATTTGGAGCGCAACGTCCGCGTTCTCGTGAACCCCCATCGCGACGATGTAGTTGTCGATGATGTACGGGGCGAGCACGATGCCGCGATAGAAGTAGTCGCTGACGAGAGCCGCTTGGCGCTGCGTCTCGAGGTTGTTGCCTTTCATGAAATTGCGGATCGGCTTGTCGAAGAGAATCGGAGTCGACCAGTGCGCTTCGTCGACGACCGGCGTCTCGTGGATCAAGCCCGAGCCGACGCTCAGCACGAGGATGTTTGCGACTTCCCACACGCGGACGCGCGGCCACTTTTTCGACCACTCGACGCGCTCCTCTTGCTCGGCCCGTGAGGTGCGCGGGATCGTAATGGAAGCAAACGCCCCGACGATGGCCGCGATCCGCGCCGCTCGACGCAGCCTGATCTTCGGACCGCGCCGCGAAGCCTGTGGCGCTTTTGCAAAACCCGATGCAATTCGGCCACGTTCATTCGATTCAAAAAGCTCGCGGCTTCGCCGAAATCCGCGTGGTTCGTGCACGGCACAGTCCCTTGCGAGAAATGCGCCAAAAGAGAGCCATCCATGTTTGAATTTGGTGGGGTCATTAAATGCAGATCAAAGAAAAGACGGCTCTCTCGTTCGCGCTCGCAGGGAGCACGCTCCTTCTCGTTCCTTTCGTCGACGCGTGCAGCTCGGACGCGAACGACGACGGCAACGACGCTTCCGCGACGAGCGACACCAATCAAAAGCCTTTCATTCCGACGGATCCCATAACGGGAAAGCCGTCTGGAAACCCCGACGGCAAGTGCGCGGTCCCCAGTGAAGCAGCCCTCGAGGACGTTTCGAGCCCACGCACCGTCGTGGGAACGGGCACACCCGAGAGCTGTACTGGCGCGGCCTTCGTCGCGGCCGTTGCGAAGGGCGGCGTCATCACCTTCTCCTGCGGCGAAGCACCGACGACGATCACCCTCACGGAGACCGCGAAGATCTTCAACGACACGGGGCCGAAGATCGTCATCGATGGCGCCAACAAGATCACGCTGAGCGGCGGCGGAAAGGTGCGCGTCCTCTATCAGAATGTCTGCGACCAGAAACAGAAGTGGACGTCATCCGACTGCAACAACCAAGAGACTCCCGCGCTGACGTTGCAGAATCTCAACTTCGTCGACGGCAATGCGAAGGGCCTCGAAAAGGGCGACAACGAGGGTGGCGGCGGAGCGCTCTATGTTCGTGGCGGCAGACTCAAGATCATCAACTCACGCTTCTTCAACAACGTCTGCGATGATCTCGGCTCGGACGTCGGCGGCGGCGCGATTCGCGTGCTCGACTTCCCGAAGGGCGGCAGCCAGGCGCGGCCGGTGTACATCGTCCAAAGTACGTTCGGCGGAGACGGACGCGGCAACAGTTGCGCG
>JAHFDV010000216.1 GCA_023248815.1 Myxococcales bacterium | reverse complement strand
GAGCCGCGCGAAATGGGAAGACCTCGAAGGTTTCTTGCGCACGCACCTCGCGGAGCGCAAAGAGGGTGATCATGGGTGAATCGAATGCCGTCACGAACGGCATAAAGGTCTCGGTCAAGTCGGCGTACGTGGCCGATCAATCGGCACCGCGGCAGTCGCGCTACGTATTTTCGTACACGGTGACGATCGCCAACGAGGGCAACGCCGACGCGCAGCTCCGCAGTCGCCATTGGATCATCAAGGACGGGGCGGGCAAGGTCGAAGAGGTGAAGGGCCCCGGAGTCATTGGGCATCAACCGAACCTGCGCCCGGGCGAGCAGTTCGAATACACGAGCGGTTGCGTGCTCGCGACGCCGCGCGGCGAGATGCGTGGCACGTATCAAATGTTTCGCAAAGACGGCACGATGTTCCAAGCAGAGATCGCGCCTTTTCATCTCGAGCTCCCGTACTCGCTCAACTGAGACTCTCCGTGCGCGCAGAGTCCTTTTTCCAGCTCGCATCCCTCGCGATCGCTTCTCTCGTACTCGTCTCCGGATGTAGCTCGGTCGCCGGCACTGCCATTCAAACGGGGCTGCAGACATATCCGGCTTCGACGGGGCCGATTCGCATCTTCACGCGAGGGGATTACCCCGAAGGGACCGAGATCGGCATCGTCGAAGTTCACGGAACGGCCGATGATGCGACGATTGACGTGCTCTTTCCCGAGCTCGTCGGCGGCGCTGCAAAAATCGGAGCCGATGCGCTTCTCATCGAAGACACGGTGAGCGAAGCGCGAACGCTCACGAGCGTTCAGTACGATCGCGTGACGTACGGCTGCCCGTATCGCGGAGTTTGCTCGGGGACGCAGACCTATCCGATCGCCAACGAAGTGCCCTTCTTGTCGATGCGCGGACGCGCGTTTCGGCTTGGAGCAGCACCCGCGACGCCAGCTCCGCCGACGCCTCCACCCGCGCAGGGAATCGAGCTGCAGTGAGAACCCCGACACTACTCGTCTCGGCACTTCTGGCTCTCGTCGCACTCTCAGGATGCGGCACGAGCGAGCTTCACGAGGTCCGCATTCTCACGCCCAATGGCGTGACGAGCAGCGTCGCCGTCTTTCTTCGGGGGCAAGACGTGCCTCGCAGCTTCGAAGTCGTCGCGCTGCTCCAGGGAACCGGACACGGAACGGAGGCCAAAGTGGAGCTCGTCATCGAAAAGCTCAAGAACCGGGCGAAGTCGCTCGGCTGCGATCTCCTCACCGACGTTCACTTTAAGGAAGGCATGGACTTCGTCGACGTGCACTCCTATTGCGCGCGCTGGCAAACGGGGATGTAAATCATCCGAGTCGCGAAGTAGACTCCCGCCGTGGTCGCCCCAGGCGAAATTCTCGGCGGAAAATACCGCATCGTTCGCCTCATCGGTGACGGTGGGATGGGATCCGTGTGGGAGGCAGAGCACGAACGGCTGCACACGCGCGTCGCCGTCAAGACGCTTCATCGCGAGCTCACGGGCAAATACGGGATGAAAGAGCGCTTCCTTCGCGAAGCGCACGTCGCCGCCGAGATCCGCAGTCCCCACATCGTTCCCGTCATCGACGTCGACGAAGCCCCCGACGGCACGGCCTTCATGGTCATGGAGCTTCTGCATGGCGAGTCGCTGGGGAAGCTCATCGAACGCGAACGCCAGATTTCAGTGCAACTTGCATGTAATTATACGATGCAAATTCTCGAGGGTCTCGAGGTCGCGCACACCGCAAACGTCACGCATCGCGATCTCAAGCCGGAGAACGTCTTCATTACCGTCGTCGCCGGCGCACCACTCGTGCGCCTCATCGACTTCGGCATCGCAAAGGTTCGCACCGAAGGCGCGACCAACTTGACGGTCGCCGGCATGCTGATGGGCACGCTCGAGTACATGGCGCCGGAGCAAGCGCGTTCCGCCGATCGCGCCGACGCTCGCTCCGATCTCTTTGCCGTCGGCGTCATGTTCTACGAAATGCTCGCGGGCCGGAGGCCCATCATGCCCGAGCAGGGGCGTCTCACGTCGATTCGCTACGAGATGGGAGAAGCGCGGCCGCTCCACGAGTTTCGCCCGGATCTTCCACGGGAGCTCGGCGCATTGATCGAGCACGCGCTCGCCCCCCATCCAGACCAGCGCTTTCAGTCGGCCCGAGAGATGCGCCTTCACATTGACGGAGCATTGCAGCGCGCGCTCGCTCCCAACGCGCCTCCTCCAGCCGTGGCACAAACGAATGCACCTTACATGGGAATGCAGGGCCACGCGGGAGGCGCGGGTGGACACGCGCACCTCCAGCCGGGGGCACCCGCAGGTGGAGGTGCGCCGACACCGAACTTTGCGCGCGTCGCTACTGTCGTCGGCGAGCTGTCCCCGCTTCCTCCCTACGGAACGCCGTACGGCGGAACGCAAGTCGGCGGAGAGCACCGCGCGCCGCAGAGCTATGGAAGTTTGCCCGAGGGGCCGCGCGTCGTGCGACGCAAGCACCGCATTCCGTGGTGGGCGATCGTCGTCCCGATCGTCGTCGGCGCCTTCGTCGTTTTCGTGATCCTCGTCGGATCGAATCCTCCCGCCAAGATCGATCCCCAGATCATCGCAACGGCGTCACCGACGCAGACCGCGTCGGGGCCTGCCTCCCTCGTGACCGGGCCGACTGCGACCCATGCGTCGACGTTGCCGCCGCTCGCAGGACTCTCGCAGACGAACACGACCACGGAACGTCCCGTCGTTCGTGACGCAGGAGCGACGACTCAACCGACCGCAATTCCTACGGGCATTCCAACGACGAATCCGTTCCCGATGCCGACGATGGCGCCGCTTCCGACGAACTTGCCGCAGCTCCCCACGAACCTTCCGCAACTCCCGACGTCGTTCCCGACCACGTTTCCGACGCAGTTCTTCCCCATTCCAACGCCGGTCGTCTCGTCACCCATTCCTCCACCGCCGCCGCCGGTGGGACCTGGGTTCTGAGTGATGGCGGGCTCTCGAAAGAAGGAAGAGCGCAAGAGGAGCGAAGGCGCCTCGCGTCGTGACATCGTCGCGACGGCACGCAATGCGTTTTTGCGCGACATCGTCGCGAGCGAGCGTTGGATACTCGTGTGGGTGGCGTGCGTCATTTTCGGCGCTGCGCTTTTTGGTGCGCGAATCGGCACGCCGATCGCGCGAGGCTTGGCGGCTGTCTTCGCCATTCTCGCGCTCGCGCTGCCTTCGTTCGTTCTGAGAATTCGCCGCGCACGAATCGACGAGGACACCGAAGTGCTCGAACGGCTCTTCGCGCGGATCGATCGCGAGCGCAGTCTTCGTGCGGTGCGTGCGCTGCGCCTCCGCGACGTCGAGGACGGCTCCTCGGCTGCGCTGCGGGATCTTCATCTCGAGCGAAGCTTCTTCGCCCTGCCACTCGCGTCGCTTCTCGAAGACCTGATGAAGCGCGGAAGAAAGCGTCGTGTCGCCGGTACGGCGCTCTTCTGCATCGTCTTCATTTCCGCGCTCGTCGCATCCTTTCCGCTCTACGAAGGCTTCGACGTTCTCCTCGCGCGAAATGATCGCGCGCCGTTCTCGGCCACGTGGCTCGACGACGTCCGAATCACGGCGAGACCTCCCGCCTACCTACGGGAGAAAGAAAGAACGTGGAACGGCGAGGGCGAGATGGCGCTTCCGGTCGGGACGACGCTGACGATCAGCGCCAAGCCCGCGCATGGTCATCGCGAGGTGTTTCTCGACGGAGCAAGCGCCCCCGTACCATTCGTCTCGGATGGGCACGATCGGATCGTCGCGACGACGACGCTGATGGAATCCGTCCAGCTACAAGCCGCCGTGCGGTTCGGGCGCGTGACGATTCACGACGCGAACCCGATGACGATCACATCGATTCCGGATGCGGCTCCGATCGTCCGCCTGGAAGACGCGCCGCGCTCGATCGATCTCATGACGACGCAAGAGACGATGGCGGAGCTCAAATTCAACGTCACGGACGATCACGGACTCCGCGAAGTCGCTCTCGTGCTGCGTTCGGGCTCTCGCAACGAGCGTCGCACGATCGCGAAGCTCGACGGTGAAACGAAGACGTACGAGGCTGGTCTTCGCTTCTTGTTGAACGACCGCTTCGTCCAGAAGAGCCATCTGCCGGTCGAAGTGACGATCGAAGCGAAAGACAACGATCCCATCACCGGTCCCAAATGGGGCAAGAGCGCCATCGTCGAAATCCGTACGCCGCATATCGGAGAGCAGGAGCGCCATCGAATCGATCGCCTGCGAGATGCCCGTGATGCTTACGTCGACGCGCTCGCTCTTCTTTTGACGCCGAGGAAGGACACCGCAGCAGACGAGAAAGAGTCGCGAAAAGTCGAGCAGGCGGCGCTCGCTGCAGCGCACGACAAGCTCGAAGGCGCACTCGTATCCGAACACCTCGGACAAGGAGTGAGTCTCCGCCTAGCGAGCGTCCTCCGTGCGCGCCTCGGCAAGTTCGATTCGCTCGTAAAAGCTTACTTGGCGGGTGGTGGACGCGAGAAGATCGTCGTCGGAGCGGAGAAGTTCGTCCTCTATCTCGACGGCGTACTTCGCGGGCAAGGCTCACGCGCCACGAAAAAAGTCACGCGCGAGCTCGCCGACGTGGCGGAAGAGCTCCTGAAAAAGTTGGTCGACACCGAGACGAGCGCGGTGGCGGAGAAAGCCGGTCAAGAGGAGCTGCTGACCCTACTCGACGAAGGTGGGAACGCGATGCTCGTGTTCGGCACTCTCGGCCGCGATATCGGTGAGATCGCCGTCGCCTATGTCAAACGCGTGCGACGTGGTCTCGCCGAGAAAGATCGCGTGCACGCGATTCTCGCGTCGGCCGATCTCCTCCTTCGTCTTCGCACGCCCGATCCCTCGTTTCGCGCCGAAGGCGGCGAAGGCGGATACGGCGGAAGCGAAGGCGGAAGCTCGCAAGGAAACGGCAACGGCAGCGCCGACGGTGAGAGCGCGAATGAAGGGGAGCCTTCCGAAGGCGACCAGGGATTCGAAGAAGGCGCCAACGAGATGGACGACCTCGTGCAGAAACACCACGAGGCAATGGACAAAGCCGAGCAGGCCGAACGGGGCGAAGGTTCCCAAGAGGAGCGTCGCGAACGTGCCGAAGAAGGAAGACGTCACGCCGAGAACGTTCGCAAAGGCATCTCGAAGCTCAAGAATGACGACGCGAACGAGAAGCAGCGCAAAGAAGAAGGCGAAGCGATGGCAGGCTCGCTCGAACGCGGCGACCTCGGCCAGGCGGCGGAGCGCGGAAAGAAGGCGCTGAAAGAGCTCGAAGGTTTGCGTGAAGGAAAAGACGACGCGACGAAGAAGCGTGTCGACGAAGCGCGCAACCGTATTCAAGAAGAAGTGGCATGGGCCGAGGGCGAGATGAAGCGTCAGAAAGACGTAAGCGGCAAAGCCAAAAACGATCGCCTTCGCGACGTCGGGAACGAAGAGCGCCGGATCGGCGAGCGCGCACGCCAGTTCGAGTCGGGGGGCGACGAGAACGCGAAAAACGCTCTCCGGGAGGCCGAGAAGCGCGCGGAAGCGGCAGCAGAAGCGTTTCAAAAAGGCGACGGCCCGCGCGGCATGGCAGAGCAACGAGAGGCTCAGCGGCAACTCGATAAAGCGCGTGAAGCGCTGCAAGAGTCGCAGGGCGACAAATCGGGAGAAGGTGGGGACATCCGCGGGAGCACGGACATCCCGGACGGAGCCGATCACAAAGGACCCGACGAGTTCAGAAAGCGCGTGCTCCGCGGCCTCTCTGAACCGCACTCACAAAAGTACGGCGATGCCGTTCGTCGCTACGCGGAGGAGCTCCTCTGATGCGTTTCCTTCGGCCCGTTCTCGTGGCAGCGACGCTCGCGTTGGCGCTCTTTTCGCGCGACACCAGGGCGCAGATTCTCTTCGGCACGGCTGCGCGCGCAGAGAATGCGATCGAGCGGTTCGAATTCGCCGCGGCACATCGTGAGCTCGACAACGCCAATCTCGACGATCCCGAGCTTCGTTTCTTCGCGGGCAAGCTCGCCGTGTACGAAAGTGAATGCGACCGCGCGATCGAGCTCCTCTCGTCTCTCGGCGACTCATCCGAGGTGCGTTCCGTGCTCGCCATCGCGAAAGGTTGCGCACGCGTCATGGCTTCGTCGATCACCGAAACCGACGAAGCGGCCGGTGTCTGGATTCGTTTCCAAGACGAGCACGACCGACCGCTGAAGGGGATGATTGTCGAAACCGTTTTGCGCGCGCGCGAAGTACTCACGCACGATCTCGAAGCGACGTGGCCTCGACCGACCCGCGTGCTGGTCGTGCGTGATCAGCTCTCACTGGCGGCGGTGACGGGCCTTCCCTACGAGAGCGCGCAAAAGACCGGCACCGTTGCGGTGGCGAAGTGGGCGCGAGTCGCCATGCTTTCACCGCGCGCCAACGTTCACGGTTTCGTCTGGCGCGACACGCTCGCGCACGAGCTCACACACCTTGCGATCTCACGAAGCACGGCAGATCAGGCGCCGTTGTGGCTCCAAGAAGGAATCGCAAAAACGGAAGAGACGCGCTGGCGGGAGAAAGGGCCTTTCGATGATCGCCCGTCCTCCGACGACATTGCGCGCGATGGCATTCGCAAGAAGATGGATCTGCCGCTCGATCATCTCGGTCCCTCGCTTGCCATGCTTCCGAATGCCGACATCGCGCGCGTGGCCTACGCGGAGGTCACGAGCTTCGTGCAGTTTCTCGAGCGCGAGAAGCCGGGCATTCTTCCCAAACTTCTTGCGGCGTTGAGTGATGGCAAAGGCTTCCCCGAAGCGCTCGCCGAAATCACGGGGCGACCGTTCGCCGAGCTCGACAAGAAATGGCGCGCTGAGCTCGCGGCCGGAAAGAGCGCGGCGACGACCGCGCCCACGCCGCCAAAGGCAGACGGGCGCGAAAAAGCGCGTCTCGCCGAGCTGCTGATTGCACGTGGTCACGGGCAAGCTGCTCTCACTGAGCTCGAGAAAGTGCAGTTTCCCAAAGACGAACCGTGGATTCGCTCGCTTCACGGCGAAGCCCTCCACCTCGTTGGAAAAGATGTCGAAGCGGCCGAGCGCGTCGGGGAACCGGATGGTCTTCGTGGGCCCTACGCTCCATGGTGGTCGATTCGCGCACGCGTTCTTCCAACAGGACCATTGCGCGACGGCGCGTTCGTCGAGGCGCTCTCGAACGATCCGTACGACGGCCCGGCCGCTTGCGAAGGTGGGGGAGACCCCGCTCTTTGTGCGGCTGCCAAGCAGTTTCCCGTCCTCCCCTGACGCGCCCCTCGCAGACCGCGTTCCACCGAGTGTCCACCTCGTAGAACGCCTCGATTCCTCGATCGGCGTGGGGCGCGGCAGACTTCGATAAGTGTCCTACCCTGGGCACGATGTAAGGGGCAGATCGCAAACTTCGCACGTCGCGAGATGAGACGCATTTGACCGACGAAAGGCGAGAAGGGTACCATCCAACGGTCGAAAGTTCGGTTGCCCGAAGTCCGTAATGAGTGCCTTTTCATACGCCGCGTTCAACGTGCTTCGTGCGCTTCCTCGCAAAGAGGTCGGCCGTGTCGCCGGCAGTCTCGCCGACTTGAGATGGCAGCCGCAGCTCGGCCGCGCCGTCGTCGAGATTTATCGAAAGGCCTACGACGTGTCGCTCGACGAATGCGAGCAGCAGGGAGGCTTCGAAAATTTCGATGCTTTCTTCACGCGTCGATTGCGTGATGGCGTGCGCCCAGTCGATCGTGCCGAAGAGGCGATTGTCTCGCCGTGCGACGGTCTCGTCCACGCCGTGGGTCACGTCGATCCGCAGAGCCGCTTTCTCGTGAAGGGCAACGAGTACACGGCGGTTGATCTGCTCGGCAACGAGTCCGATGCGCGCTCGGTTGCGGGTGGCGCCTACACGATCATCTATCTTTCCCCGCGGGATTATCACCGCGTGCATTCCCCCGTAGACGGCACCGTCGAGCTCGTTCGCTCGCTGCCGGGCGACTTTTATCCGGTGAACGATCTCGGCACGAAGTATCTGCCGAAGCTCTTCGCGGTCAACCGCCGCGTCTCGATGAAGGTCTCGAGTCCATTCGGAGCCGTCTACGTCGTCATGGTGGCAGCAATGATCGTGGGCCGTATCACCGTTTCCGGCATCGATCTCCAAGACGTGCCTCTCGGCGATCATCGTCTCGGCGCAACGACGAAGCGTGGGGACGAGCTCGGAATCTTTCACCTCGGTTCGACCGTCGTCCTCTTTTTCGAAGAGGCAGGCTTTGCGAACTGGGAGCTCGAGAGTGGCGCAACGGTGCGCTACGGCGAGCGCATCGCCAAGGGACGTCTCCTCGACACGAAGGCTTCCTTCAATGGCGATCGGGGCAATCGATGAGCGAGCGACGCCCCGGTGAAGACGGTCCCTTCGACGACGCGACGGAGCCCGCGCCCTTTGTCGCGCCCGAAAAAGTGAATGGCCGCCGATCGCGAGGCAACTTCGGTCTACGCGTCCCGGACGACGAGATCGCGCGTCCAGAGCCGAAGCTCTCTTCGCCTCCCGCACGCACGCCTTCGCAAGTCGACCCAGCGGAGACTGATGGTGTGATGACCCCGCGCGTCGCCGAGCTCAGCGAGACGAGCATCAGCAGTGCGGACAGCAGCGGCAGCGTCGAAATCAACATCAATGCGAGCCGGCCAGACGTGAGCGACGCAGACAAGACGTTGCCGATGCAGGCACTTCCCCTCGCGCTCGACAGCGACATGCTTCCGGCCGACATCGCGTCGGAGCCGAACCTTTCGGTACCGCTCGAAAGCGACGGCTTCCCGAAGACGACGACGCAAAAACGCCCACGCCTCGGCGGTCCCGCGGCCCTTGCCGCAATGCTCTCGCAGACGAAAGGCGACCCGACTACTGGGCGCACGTCGACCCCGCGCGGTGGAATCGCCGTGGCTGCGCATTCTAACCGCGCATCGATGCCAACCCCCGCCGCGTCGTTCACTCCGTCGCTTGCCCCTGCGCGCGACAAGATTCCCGCGCGCCCTCCGAGCGGTGAGTTCGACATTCCTGTCGACGAAGATCTCGACGATGACGCTGCGCCCCCTACACGCCCTTCCGCGCCGATGCCCGCAGCACCCGTCGCAGCTCCGACTTCTATCGTTCCGCCACGCGCCTCCTCGCCGCCTGCCGGCGAGCGTCGTCCGATCCCGCCAATCCCCGTGGGAATGGCGTCTTCACCCAATCTTCAAGCCGTGAGTACCGAGCTCCACTCGGCCACCGTTCCCGCGCTCGGAAAAACTCCGCAACGCGAGAGTCCCATCGCGCCTCCGATGGCGAGCGAAGCAACGCTCGCCAAGAAAAAGGGACGCGGCTGGTGGGAAGAATTCTTCAACGAAGACTACCTCCGAGCGACGCCGCGCCTCACGGAA
>JAHFDV010000215.1 GCA_023248815.1 Myxococcales bacterium | reverse complement strand
GAACGCTTTCAAGGCGGCGTGCTTCATGGCGCGCGCGTCTCCCGTAGTGAGGAACATGGAAGGCGCGCTATTCGCCGCCTTCAACTCGCGTCCCCACGCGCGCACCACCAACTCACTCGTGTAAGCCGCAGGGTCGAGCACTTTGCAGTTCGGAAGAAGCGCGCCAATGAGCTCCTTCACCGCCGCGTAGTGCGTGCACGCGAGCAAGAGGCCGTCGCAGTTTCGTAGCGGTCTCAAGATCTGGCGCAACGTGGAGAGCATGAGCTCGGAGTCGAGCTCGCCGCGTTCGATCAAAGCCGAGAGCGGCTGCGCGATGCGTCCGACGGCCTTCACCGAGCGCGAAGACAATGCGTTCGTGAACCGTCGCGACAAGATCGTGCGGCGTCCACCGATGATTCCGAGGTTGCGACATCCGCTCTTCTTCGCGAGCGCGATGCCTGGTTCGATGACGCCCATCACATGGATCCCGCGTTGCAAAAGCTCGTGATCGAGCGAAGGCAGAACGGTGCTCGCAGCGTTGCACGCGACGACGACGTGCTTGGTGCCGTACTCGCGCTCGAGCGAGAGGATCACTTCTCGTACGCGTGCGCGAAGGGCAGCACGGGGAACCTTGCCATAGGGTGTCGTTCCCGAATCCGAGAAGTAGAGCATCGACGTCTTCGGCAATCGGCGCGCGAGCTCGTTCATCACGCTCAATCCGCCGACGCCCCAATCCATGACGGCCAATCTCACGGGCGAGACGAGCTTCATGGATACGCGGTCGGCGCGACGCGCTTCACGTGAACGGGACCGCTGTCGAACGCGATGACACGTGAGTTCCAGCCGACGTTGAGGATCTCGACTCCGTTTCCAGGGAAGCGACTTTCGAGAAACCACTTCATCTCGTGTTGAGAGCGAATGGGATTGTATTTGAGCATCGTCTGCCAGCGAGAGTCCGTCACCATGCGCTTCAGTGCGGTGCCGTAACGTGCCTTCGACACGCGCTGCGTGATGCCACGAACCTTTCCCTCGACGAGCGCAGGGACCTCGCGCAGCTCGACGGGGGCCGCCACCATGTCCACCACCAAGAATCGTCCACCTGGTTTCAGCACGCGCAAGATCTCCGCAATCATCGGATCCCAATCGAGATAGCGAAACGAGAGCAGCGATACGACGACGTCGAACGAGTCATCGGGGAAGGGAAGATGCGGACCAACGATCGTGGCGAAGTCCAAGTTCGATTGCGCCGCGCAGCGCTTCTTCGCCTGGGCGATCATGTTCACGGAGGCGTCGACGCCCGTCCCCGACGCAATGCGACCACTCAGCTGCTGAAGGAGCGCGCCGTTGCCGCAGCCGATATCGAGCACACGCTTTTCTTCCGTCCGACCGAGCTGCGCCGTCAGCCAACTCCATTCGTCTCCGCGCACGGTGATGTCGGCGAAGGTTTCGTCGTAAAGCTCCGCGACCGAATCGTAAGAGGTGTCGATCTCTTCGTCGCTGGGCGCGAATTCCAGCATCGGGATCGCTCGCGCGAGGCCGCTGTACTTGAACGGCGAGGCGAGGACTCCGTGCGACTTTTTGCCGGGGCACGAGATCACGTGGAGCGCGGGGTCTCTCGAGAGCGAGAGCGCTTCCCAAACGAACGTGCGCGGTGAGAGCGAAATCGTCGTGTACCACCAGTGTCCGAACGTTCGCACTTTCAGCGTGCGTGCGATGAAGGGCGCAAACCAGCGCGCCGTGCGACACGCGTGGAAGTAGAAGCGAGCGTTCTCGGCGAAGGGAATCGAGAGTTGCCGCCACTCGTGCGGGCTGAATTGCTCGGGCCACTTGTCGGTGCCGAACATGATTCCGTAAACGCCGCTGTGTCCGATGAAATGAAATTCGAGAATCTCGCGACCAGCCGTGCGCACGCGTTCGCTGGACGCAACGAACGCCGCTTTGCTCTCGACCGCTTCGCAGATGACGTTGCAGCCGGGAAACTCACGCGCTTTCTCGGACGCGAGCGTGGCTGCGGCGCGCGCGAACTTGTCGCCGCCGGTTCGATAGATGGTCGTGTAGAGGACGAGGATGGTGCGTTGCATCAGCGCGCGTTGCTCCGCTCTTCATCGATGGAAGGCTTATGGGCCCATCCAGCTCGTTTTCTGATTTGCGCTTCGTCGCGCGGTACCCATGCGCCGCAATCGTCGCTGACCGTCAACGTCGATCGCGAGCCTTTGTCGTAGACCTTCATCGCGTGAACAGGTGGTGAATACACGTGAAGGGAGATGCCCGCGTCGAGCGAGCGCATCGAGTGAATGTCGTCATCGGTCACGTGAACGAAGGCGCCAGATTGGCGAATGATCATCGTGCCGACCTCGTCGAGATCATCGCCGAGCATGAATCTTCGCTCGGTGAAGCGCCCGGCCGCGAGCCAAACGGTGCCGCTCGAGAATCCGTGATCGTGGGGAAGGCACTCTGCGCCAGAGGTCCAAGTTGCCAGCATGACCTCGAGATCTTCCGAACGAAAGAGTACTTTGCGTCCGTAGGGATCGCCCTCTTCCGGTGGGCGGCAGAGAGGCAAAAGTCGTTCGCGCGAAATTTCGAAGCGCTCCAGGATCGCGCGAGCGTTCCTTGGCTGCGCCAAAACAGCGCGGGCCACGAGTTCCCAATTCGGATCCACGAATTCGACCATTCGACGCCCTTCGCTAGTTTCGTTCAATCAGACGGGCGAGAGGTAGGAAAGGTCCAAAGCCTTCGATCGAACGCTTTTGGCTGGAATTTTACATGCGACATGGGGGGAGGTCGGTGCATGCAGTGTCCTAGCGACCCTTTGGCTCTTCGAGCTGCCTCGCATGCAGCCGCGCCGTCGGCTCGGAGAAAGCCGTATCTTCGACGACGTACGTAATCGTCCGCCCTTCGCGATGGGTCTCGCAAGCTCCCTGCTTCGAGAGCTCGCTCAGCGCTTCTTGTGCGGAGCGAAGCGAGATGCCGAGCTCTCCGGCGACGACGCGCGCGCTCGTCTGCCCTCGTTGGGCGAGGATGCGTAGCAAGCGATCGGTCACGCGCTCGGAGCAGCGCGGATCGGGAACGAGAAACGAGCGCACGGGGACGAGCCGCAACAGGCCGTTTTCGCGAACGAGCGTTGCGTGCTCTTCGACGAAGGCTCGTGCGCGATGCAGGAGCACGTCGAAGACGGAGCGATGGCGCTCGGCGACGTACTCGAAGCCGTATGTTTGCGCGAAGCAGTCATCTTCGCGGCGGCCCTCTTCCCCTGCGAGCGCGAGAGATGCGACGAGTGTCTCGATGCGTCCTTCGACGCGACGAGATTGCGGCAAGGTCACGTTCTCGCCTTCCTCGAGAAGCCCCGTACCCCAGGAGAGAACGCGCCGCGTAGAGAGATTTCGCGCGCCCGGTCCGCGCACGACGACGTGAGCCGCGGCAGACTCTGCGCTCGCCTCTTCATTCATTCGCAGACGAAAGCCATGGAGCGCGGGGGGCAAGAGCGGGGTCGTTCCATCCGCCCACTGCGCGAGGGCTGCGAGGTCGGGAGGAACGGGAAGATCGGTCATTGCGATAGCTAGCTCGCGACTCTCGACATGCGCAAACGCGCACGACTGCGTCGCGTCGAGGAGCTCGCTCGATGCTCGGGCGAAGGTCGCGCGATCTCTCGCGAGCGCACCTTCGAGCATTCGTTTCAAGTGAGTGACAGCTGCGTCGACCGGGCGGCTGCTCGAAGCAAGTGCGTTCGGGAGATCGCCCGCCGCGAATGCTTTCTCCCAAGAGATCCAAGAGTGCCACGGAGAAGGGGCCAAGTCTTCGAGGGCTTGAAGAATCCGAAGCGACCGATGCGTCTGTCGTCCCATGCGACGAACGCGCGCCAAGACGAGGTGAGCCAGGTACTCCGCTTGCGGAACGCCTTCGCTGCGTCCCATCATCGAAGCGCGACGCGAGAGCTCGATGGCGCGCTCGATGTCTCCTGAACACGCAACGGTGAGTGCGCGCACGGAAGCGGCGTGGACGAGCAGCGCGGCATCTTTCTCCGCGCTCGCAGTCGCGAACAAGCGCTCGACCGAACCGGTATCGTAGGTTCCATTAAAGAGAGACCGCCACGAGCGCGTGATCTCGAGGGCAACGAGATCTCGCGACGAAGGGGTCGCGACGAGCGACTCATGAAGAGCTGCTACTTCGGCCAAGCCGCTCGCATCCCAAGCAATGATCTTGGACGCTGCGAGCGATTCGCAGCAGGTGGCCGCACCTTCGACGGCGCTTTCATCCTCTAGGGCTATGGCGCGAAGATCCTCGAGATTGGGGATCGTTCCATGCGCGGGGAAGGCGAGCCAGATGATCGAGCGGAGCGCCATCGCCCACGCGCGCGAAGAAGGAGACCCATCATCATCGAGCTCTTCGAGCAGGCGCGTCATGCCGCGAAAGTCTCCTGCACTACCGTGCAGCGAAGCTTCTTTCGCGCGATGTGCGAGCTCGGTACGCATTGAAGGAGACGGGGCCACGACGCGTCGCTATGCTTTTCTTCGATGGCGAAGTCGACCGCGGGCTCGCGAGTATACGCGCCGCTCTTCGAGCTTGCCAGGGGCGGCATGGGACGGGTGGACCTCGTCGTGCGACGAGAAGATCGCTTCGAACGCCTTTTTGCGATGAAGCGCCTTCGCGGCGAGCTCCGCGACGAAGAAGACGCGCGCGCGATGTTCCTCGAGGAGGCGCGACTCGCGGGGCTTCTCCGTCATCCCAACGTCGTCAGCGTGCTCGATGTCGGAAGCGACGACGACGGTCCCTTTCTCGTCATGGAGTATATCGAGAGCATCTCGGTGGCGACGCTCATCGAAAAGTCGAATGGCGCGCTGCTTCCCGTGCCGCTCTGCATCCGGATCATTCTCGATGTCGCTCACGGGCTTCATGCCGCGCACGTGCTCCAGGGACCTGGCGGCGAATCTCTCGCGCTCGTTCATCGTGACGTCTCTCCCCCGAACATTCTCGTCGGTTTCGATGGGGTCACGCGCATCACCGACTTCGGCATCGCGCGCGCTCAAGATCGCTCGCACAAAACGGCGACGGGGTGGCTCAAGGGAAAGATTCGCTACATGGCGCCCGAGCAGCTGCGCTTCGAAGAGATCGATCACCGCACGGACCTCTTCGCGCTCGGAATAGTTCTTTTCGAGCTTCTGTCCGGTCAGAAGCTCTACGACTCGAACGATGTCGGCGATGCCGCGCGCCGCATCTTGAGCGATCCCCCGCCGGACATCGCCGACTTTCGCACGGACGTCGACCCCGAGATCGTCGAGCTCCTCTTCGAGCTTCTCGCGAAAAACAAAGAGGCACGCCCGAGCGCCGCGCGAGAAGTAGCGCATCGACTCGAGCACGTACTCGCCGGATACAGCGCCGACGAAAACGTCGTTCGCGTCGACGAGTATCTCGGGAGCTCGTTCGCCCATGCTCGCACCGAAATGCAGGAGAAGATTCTGCGCCGCCGCGAAGCGCTTGCGTTGGAGGAGCGCAGCAAGAAGCGACGACCGCTCGTCGCTCTCTGCGCAGCGCTTGCGCTCTTGGGCCTCGGAGCCACGTTTACCTTCGCAAGGCCGGCTCCCTCTTCGTCCAACGTGTCGCGTGAGAGCGTCGCGACGGCAGATCCCTCGGCAGCTCCGTCGAGCGCGCCGACGAGCACGGGCGACGAAGCAAAGCCGCTCGCGAGTGGCGTCGCGGAGATCGCTCCTTCATTGCCTCCGCCCATGACGTCCACCGCGCACACGTCCAAGAGACTCTCGCGCACGCCTCCCAAGGGCGGACGGCATTCGCCACCCGTATCCCCTGCGGGCTCGACAAAGTCCGGCACCGTTCCAATATGGGAGCGATATGAATAGGGCGCGTATCGGCCTCGTTTTCGCGCTTCTCGGCCTCGTGGCGGCGCCGCGGAGAGCGGCGGCTGATCCGCGTGCGGGGAGCTCCCCCCATCCTTCACCCACGGCCGCTTTGCCAATGGCCGGTGCGCAGTCGCCTTGGAGTGCTGATTCGGAGGGAGCCATTGCCGACGAAGCGCGCGCGCAGCGTTTCTTCGAGCTCGGCAAGCAAGCCATTGCGTCGGGACGATTCGCCGAAGCACGGCAGAATTTCGAAGCTTCACTCGTGCGGGTGCCGCGCGTTGCCGCCGCCTTCAATCTCGCCATCGCCTATCGCGGAATCGGGATGCCCGTAGAGTCGTACGAGACGCTCACGCGCATCGAGCGCGGCATCTATGGTCCCGTCCGCGAAGATCGGCGCGACCAGATTCGTCAGCTCGCGAAAGAAGCGCAGCACGACATCGCTTATCTCGATCTCCGCGTCACCGGCGGGGGCGCGAGCTCCGTTCTCGTCAAGATCGACGGGCAGGATGTCGGCACGCTGGATCCCACGGGCACTCTCGTCGTGCCGTTGAATCCAGGCTCTCGCTCTCTTCGCGTGTCGGGCGAGGGCCTTCAACCCATCGACAAGCAGGTGAATCCGAAGCCCGGCGAGAAGCTGACGCTCTCGCTGCTCCTCGTGCCCGTGCCCGCCGACGATCGGACGCGTTCCGTGGAGCGGTCGAGCGTTCTCCAGAGCCCCTGGTTTTGGCTAGGCGCAGGCGTCGTCGTTGCGGGGGCGGCGGTCACGACGGCAGTCGTGGTCTCGTCTTCAGGAACGCGCGATCCCGTGAGCGACCCGACGTTCGGCGTGACGACGACGAGCGTGCGCTTTCACTGAGGTGCCGTCCTCGGAGAGAAGCAGACGCGCTTCGGACGGCGAACGGGCGTCTCGAGAGCGGTGCCCGCGCCAGTGCCGATGCCGATTTGACCCACGTGGTTTTTTCCCCAGCACCACAGCGTATGATCGGTCCGCAGCGCGCACGAATAGTATTCTCCGAGCGCGAGCTCGAGGAAGCCCGACGGCGACGAGCTCGAGGCCAGCGGGAAGTCGACCTTCGTCGGCGTCGTCACGATGCCGTCGGAATCGAAGCCGAGTTGGTTGTCGGCGTTGAGTCCCCAGCAATAGAGCGCGCCGTGGTTGTCTTGCGCGCACGTATGCGAGCGCCCGCCAGCAACGTCGCTCCAGACGATCTCTTTTGCGATGAGCGTCGGTTCGGGCTGATTGAAGTCATTCGTTGACGGTTTGAAGCCGAGCTGCCCGTTGATGTTGCCGCCCCAGCAATAAAGCTTGCCGCCCTCGCGAATGGCGCAGCTGTGAAACCAACCGAGTCCGAGGCCGATGTAGTCGGTGAAGCAACCCTTACCCGTATTGCTCTTGTCGCATCCCGCGTCGACAGGGGCGTTCGCCGACGTTCCGACGAGCGCGCCGACCTCGTCGGAGTCATTGTGTCCCCAACACTGGATAGAGCGATCCTTGCGAAGCGCGCACGTGTGTTCTCCGCTTGCAGCAACAGACTTGTAGCCCGATCCCACCAACTTCGGATCGTAGACCTTGCCCCCATTCTGATTGATGCCGACGGTGCCGTTGCCATTGTTTCCCCAGCAGTAGAGATCCGTTGCGTCTGCGCGAATGCCGCACGAGTGGTTGGCGCCGCAGACGACGGAGTCGAGGTCTACGACCTCGGAGGATCTCCGCGGCGTGCGCTGAATCTCGATATTCGCGGGGGCGGCGATCTCCCCTTTGATGTTGTTGCCCCAGCAGAATCGCTCGAAGCCCTCGTTCTCGGTGCAGGTGTGATGCACGCCTGCCGAGACGGAGCGCCATCCGTCAGCTCCTTCCACCTTTGTCGGAGATGGGACGATTGCTGGGCCCGCGTCGCCATTGCCGAGCTGACCAACGCTTCCGTCTTCGAACTGATTGTTTCCCCAACAGTAGACGTCGCGCGAATCGAGGCTCGCGCACGTGTGCTCCGCGCCCGCCGCGATATGCCTCACGCTGTCTTTGACGGTGCAGCTCCCCGCCTTGCACGTCTCTCCTGGGCATCCGCAGTCAATGGCGGTCGACACGGGAACGCACGAGGCGCCGCAGGTCTCGCACTCTCCGCACATCGCGCGCGAACGTGTGGTCGCGCTTAAGGCGCTCGCGGTGAAGCAAGCTCCGACGCACGTTCCGCCCTGACACGTTCGACCCTCGCCGCAGTCGGGCGTCTTGCTGCACGCGTCGTCGAACCAAAGGTCGATTTGTCCGAGCTCGTTCGCGACGTAGCCACTTCGCGCCTCGACGTGCGCGACCTCGCTGCCAGCTGCATCCACGAGTGCTGCCGTCAGCGTGAAACGGCGCGAAGGATTGTCGCCCTTTGGGACGAGAGGAACGTGTGCGAGCGAGCTTTCGCCGGTGACGACATCCTTCGTGCGCTCGAGCACCGTGGCGCCATCGTCGTCGCGAACCTTCACGTGGACGGACTTTGCCTGCGCGAGGAGCGCCGGCTCGGCGTGGAGGATGACGATCACCTGCGTTGCAGGATCTTTCGAGCAACCCGCAGTGAGCGCTGCCGAAACGAGCACGCTCGAGATCCGCTTTCCAAAGCGCGTGAAGCACGCCGAGAGTCCGCGAATGACTGCCACTGGTTTTGCAGTGTACCGCATGTCTCAACCACGCTGCCGTCGCGAATCCGCTGCCTTCGCGAATCCGCTGCCTTCGCGAATCCGCTGCCTCAGCGAATCCCGACATCGAGCGCGTCCGAAGCCCCGCCCTTGCCCGGTGATCCGCCTGCGAGCTTGAATCCCGCGTAGCTCGTGAGTGGACCCACGAAGACCGGCGTTCCGACGACGTTGCCGGTTCCGCTCATCGAGCTCTGAGTCACGTTATGGTCGCCCGTGAACGGTCCGCCGCTCGCCGATGCGAGAACGTTGTCGCGGACGATCGTTCCCGTGGAGACGGGCTGTCCGCTCTTGTTGCCGAGGTTCAACGTGCCCGACGGAACATTGAAGCCACCGACGCCGCGGCCGAACGTATTGTGGCGAATGATCGAGCCTTTGTCGGAGTAGAGCGTGATGCCGTAGACGAGTCCTTTGCCGCCAGCAAAGACGTTGTCTTCGATGATGTTCCCTTCGCCGCCATCGGCTTGCATGATGTACGCGGAGATCTCTCCGTTCTGATTGTGAAAGTAGTTGCCGCGGATGACGGCTCGGCGCGCTCCGTAGAATTGAATCGGGTCGGAGTGGTTGGCTCCTTTGTCGACGAGATCAGCAAACTCGTTGTTCAACACTTGAACGTCGTCGCAGTCGGGACGTACGCCGTCGGCATCACCACCCGGACCGAAGAGCGAATGTTGAATCGTGATGCCCGAAGGTGAGCCGGAGCAAGAGACCGTGATGCGCGCCGGATATCCGTTCGTGGGCGCGTCGATGTTGCTGTGCGTATTTCCATCGAAGAGGATGCCCGCATTGGCGCTCTTCGTGTCGACGACGAAGACGGTCGTAAAAGTAGAATTGGAGATCGTGACGTTCTTCGAAGAGCCCGCGATACTGCCGCCCTTGATCGTCAGGTTGTCGAGGCGAACAT
>JAHFDV010000214.1 GCA_023248815.1 Myxococcales bacterium | reverse complement strand
TGCTGCGAATCGCGTCGCGCCCCGAGTCCGTGAGAAGGGCAACGGAAGAAAACAGTCGCGTCGTCGTGTCGAACCCTCGCCGCGAAAGCTCGGAGCCGAGCGGCCCGTCGAGAACCAACGGCGGGGGTAGATCGAGCCGACGCACACGTCATCGCTACCGCGAACAGCACGCGAGATCACGTCCGAGAAGTTGTCTCGATTGATTTAGTTGAGAGGGTATGTGCTCGGAGGACGGCTTCTCAGTACAAGTCGACGCGAACGTTTGCGGGTGCGCTCTCGTGGCCAGCGGCATCGACGATGGAGATGGCGACATCTTGCGAGCCGCGCGGCGTGCGACCGTCGAACTTGATCGTCACGGGGACACTGACGCCCGCCGTCGACGCGGGAACGGGCGCCGTCGTCTCGACGCCGGAAGCGTAGTGGATGCGCACGTGCTGGATGGGTGATGCGCCGCGAAACGATACGAAGCCGCGCAGCGTGTAGGTCGCATCGGAGGCGAACGTCGCGGCAGCCGGAAAGCTCGCTTCATCGAGCGCGGGAACGCGTGACTCGCCTTCGTCGACCGTGCAAGCGTTCATCGCGAACGCGACACAAGCCGAGAAAGAAGCGACGAAGAGCGAGCGAACGGGAAACATCGCCTCGGATCACTGCAACCCGCACGCCAGTGCAAAACATCCGTTTTGATGGACTATTTTTGCTTCTGCGACTCGACCGTAACCGCGCGTTGACGGACCTCTCGCGCCTTCGCGTTCTCGCGAAACCAAAACGTGGTGAGCGAGACGAGAAGAAGGGCTGCAATCGCGAGAAGCCACGTTTCCGCAGGACGAGGGTTCGTACGGGCAACGAGCTTGCGACCCCGCGCGGCGACTGCGCCCTCTTTTGGAAGCTTGGCGACCTCACGACGAAGATCGGCGAAACGACCTTCCTCGAACGCTAGCTCGAGGGCGGCGATCGCGTCGTCCTCACCTTCGTAGGCGCTTCGATACGAGGTGTCGTTCGCTTCCATTCGAAAATCACGAGGAAATTACCACGAGATCAATTGCGGCCTGAGGCATTCGACGCAAGAATGCGACGCATCTTGCACGTTCGCTTCGAAATCATCGCGCTGGTCGCTTCCCTATCCCTCGCTTGTTCATCGGATCCGGAAGCCCCGGGCGAATCGATTTACGACATCCCGGCGTCGCTCGATGCACTGGTGAACGCGCACTACTACGACATCCCCTACCCGAGCGAAGCGCGCATGGATACGGACGGCACCGTTCGGTTCGCGGGCTTCTACATGAAGTACGAGAACGTCTCGGTACGTGGGCTCGTCAATCAGAGCGCGCACCTCTTGAAAGGTTTTTCGCTCGCCGCGCCGAATCACTTTCGCTTCACGAAGGGCCTCGTGGAAACCGAGTTCCCGAGTGATCCGCAAGCGACGACCGCTGCGACCTCGCCCATTCAACTCATCGACATCGATCGCACTTCGCCTGATTTCGGAAAGCGCATTCCACTGATCTTCGAGATCCACAAGAAGAACGCTGACGAGGTCTACTTCTTGGGGGACACGCTTTCGGTGCGCCCGGCGCTCGGGACGCCCCTTCGGCCGAAGACCCGCTATGCGACGATCGTTCGTCGTGGAATTCGTGACACGACCGGCGGCGCGATCACTCGGGCGCGCGGGGTGGGAGTCGCACTCGGACTCGACGCTCCCAACGGCCCAGGCGAGACGGCGCACGCGGCACTTTTTGCCGACGTTGCGGCGATTCTCACCGAGGTCGGCGTGCCGGCGGCGGAGGTGTTGCACTTCACGGCGTTCCACACGGACGACCCCACTCGCGACGTGTTTGCGATTGCAGACTACACGCGAAAGTCGTTCCCTGCGCCGACGTTCCGCGAAACCATCACGGTGCTCCCGCCGACGACCGCGAACTACGACGCGTACGAAGGTACCTACGGCCCTTCGCCGAACTTCCAAGAAGGCGTGCCGCCATATCGGAGCACGGGCGGCGGTTTCGTGTTCGATGCGGCCGGCGTTCCTCAAGTCCAGAGCTCGTTCGACCTTCGATTCATTCTGGCGGTTCCACCGGCTTCACTCTGCCCGATGCCCGCCACTGGGTATCCGATCGTCATCTATGCGCACGGGACCGGCGGAAGCTATCGCTCCGTGGTCGACGAAGATCACGGTCTCGCCAGTATGGCGACGAGCAAGTGCATGGCGGCGATCGGCACCGATCAGATCTTCCACGGCACGCGTCCGGGCGCACCCGACCCGAAGTCGCCGACGGCACAGACGGATATCCAACTCTCGTTCTTCAATCTCTTCAATGCTCCTGCGGGTCGTTCCAATCCGGGACAGTCTGGGATCGACGTCGTCCAAGAGGCGCGGCTCTTCACCGAGAGGAAGGTTCAGATTCCAGCGGCGGTCTCGAAGACTGGCGCTCCGATTCTTTTCGATGCATCGAACGTGACCTTCATGGGGCATTCCCAGGGCGGCATCAACGGGCCGATTTTTCTCGCGTCGGACAATCAGACGCGCGGCGGAGTTCTCAGCGGCACGGGCGCGATGATTTCGATTTCCCTCGTCGACAAGGTCCAACCCGAGCCGCCAATTCCCGGGCTCGTGAAGGCATTCATCGGTCTCTACAGCGCCGAGACGTCCCCAGAGTATTCGTTCTTTCATCCCGTCCTCGGGCTCGTGCAAACGGTCAGCGAGATTGGCGATCCGCTTTCTTACATGAAGCATCTCGTGCGTGAGCCGCGTCCCGGTTTTGCGCCGAAGAGCATTCTGCAGACCGAAGGCGTGCGTGCCGATGGCAGCGGCGACAACTACGCGCCGGTTCGCGCGATCGAAACCGCGTCGGTCGAGATGGGTCTCCCCCTCCTCCTGCCTTCGATTCATCCCGTCACGCTCTCGCGCGACGTGGGAACGCTGGAGCTCACGAAGCAAGGCATCACCGGCAACCTCGCGGATGGCAAAGCGACGGGAGCGCTCGCTCAGTTCGAACCCGCAGGAACTTCCGACGGCCATTTCGTCGTCTTCAAAGTTCCGGCAGCGCGCACGCTCTACTCGAACTTTCTCCGTAGCTTGGCCGACAACCCGATTCCGACGCTGAAATAAGCTTTATTTTCAGTTTCGGCGGCTGCGGGAGATCTCGCGCCGGAACGCAGCTTCGGGAGCGCGATCGTCGAACGTCACGTTCTTTCCGTCGATGCGCACGCCCATGCGCTTCCAGATGGCGTCGAGGTCGAAGGTCGCCGCCGACTCGTGATGGTGCTTGAACCATTCGAGGAGCCAACCCTTGGGGACGACCCGCTCCATCGCCTGCACGACTTGCTCGAGCGTCCAATGCTCACCATCGTTTCCGCCCGCGTCGAGCACCGCCCGAAGCGCGTCTTCGAGGCCGAGCTTGTTCTCCGTGCGCTTTCTGATCTCGAGATCGGTCAGCATCATCACGATCGCGCCGCCCCAGTACATCCTTCGCCATGCGCCGTGACGCGTGCCGCCGAGCGAAGGCGACCCTTTCGGCACGACGCCGAGCGGCATGTGCGCCGCGAGATCGGCCCAAGCTGCGGCCTCCGTTTGGACGCCGACGCGTGATTTTGCGAGCGGCTCGATGTAGGTCGCGAGCCCTTCTTCGATCCAACGGTACTCGCGAGGCAACGTCGGGAAGCCGAGATGAATCATCTCGTGGACGAGGACCCAGTCGTCTTCGAGCTTCATCTTCTCGCCGAGGTAGATGACGATGGCGGCACCGACACCGGGTCGCGTGAGGCCAAAACGCGTCTCATCGCCCGGCTCGGGCACGAGTCCGAGAGCGACGGGGCCCATCGGGAAGTGCCCATAGTAACTACCGACGATATCCATCGAGCGCGCGATCCAACGATCCATCTCTTCAGGACGAGAGGCGAACGGCTTGGGGACGACGGCACGAACGGTCATCTTGTCGCGCGACACCATTCGCGCGCCCATTCCGAAGAAGATGTACGGGATGCGCTCGACATCGAGGAGGTTCACGCGCACGACATTCGGTTCGCTCTCGGAGATGCTCGGGAGTGGCGTCACGATGTCCTTCGATAAATGAATCTCGATGTTCGTTCGCGGATCGCCATGCATGGGGTGAAGAAGGAGCAAGGGGCCATTCACCCATGTAAATCCGGGTCCGCGTGATGCGGTGTCCGTATCGCCGATCGCGGTTGCAGCTCGCCCGTGGGCGAACACGTAGCGGATCGTGCACGCCTTCTTGCACTCGGGCACGTCGAAGCTCGTCGCGTTCTTTTCGAGCTTGCGCCCGTTCACTTCGGCATCTTCGACGAACTCTCCCACGGCACCTCCGAGGACGAGAGGCACGTCGATCCCGCCGGCAATGTTCATCGTGATCGCGACTTTTTCGTCCGGGCGCGCATCGAAGGACACGTTCCACGGCTGCTTCCACGACTCGTCGGCCGTCTCTCGAGCGACCTTGGCGGAATCGCGAGTCACGGGTGCAGGTCCCGCGTTGCCATGACACGACGTCAACCCGAGGCCGCAGAGCAAGACGGGCACCCGATGGCGGTCGAACATCACTCGGTCGATGGTGCCGGCGGAGGGTTCGGTCAAGCCACGACGAAGTCGGCGTGAAGGACGCGCTGCGCTTCCGAGAGCGCCTCGCGATCGACGAGCGCGCTCATGCGGAGAGGGCCGGACGTGAACGAGAGCAGCTCGATCTTGGCTTTTTCGAGGGTAGAGAGGAAGCGGCCGTTGTCGCCCGCAGTGAATCCCTGACCGATGACGCTGACGAGAGCATGCCCTTCCGAAATCGTCAGATAAGGAACGCTTGCTAGGTCCCCCTTCTTCGCTTCCCAGTCCGGAACGTTCAGGAGAGGTACGAGGGCCGAGATCTCCTGCCCCGCCGTCGCGAGATCATAAAGTGCGAGATCGATCCGTGCCGATGTCCCAACGAGCGCCGAAAGCGCGCTTCGCGGTCCCGTGATGCGTGCCACGCGATCTTGCCCGACGATTCCACGCACGCTCGCGGTCGCCGCCGTGGTCGTCTCTTCGCGCGCGATCGTTTCCTTTGGTCGCGGCGCGTTGGGATCGTCGCTCGTCTTGCGCGCGTAGATTGCGATCTTCTCTTTGCGTGCCCACTCGACAGCCTGCGCGTTCAGGACCTTGGCGCCCGCCTCTGCCATCTCTTGGAGCGTTGCGAGTCCAAGCTCGGGGAGGTGCTGCGCGGCCTCGACGACGCGCGGATCGCCCGTGTAGACGCCATCGACATCGCTGTAGATTTCACAGCGCTCCGCGCCCAGGGCTGCCGCCATGGCAACGGCCGTCGTGTCGGACCCGCCGCGTCCGAGCGTCGTGATTTCGCGGCGATAGCTCATGCCTTGGTAGCCCGCGATGATCACGATGCGCCCGCGTGAGAGCTCGTCTTCGACGCGGTGGGGTCGCACTTCGATGATGCGGGCGTCGAAATGACGGTCGTTCGTGATGATACCCGATTGGCTGCCCGTGAAGCTGATCGCGCTCTCTCCGCGCGAATGAATCGCGATCGAGAGGAGCGCCATCGAGACGCGCTCACCGGTCGTGAGGAGCATGTCGAGCTCTCGGCGGGGAGGCTCGGCGGCCGAGTTGGAAGCTTTCTTTGCGAGGGCGAGTAGCTCGTCGGTCGTCTTCCCCATCGCGCTGACGACGACGCAAACGTCGTAGCCGCTCTTCTTCGCCGCCACGACGCGGTCCGCGACCTGGCCTATTTTCTCGATCGTTGCGACCGATGAACCGCCGTACTTCTGAACGATGACGGGCACCCCATTTGGCTACCACGACTTTTTGCACGGGGACGAATTCGCGACACGATCGAGTGCGCGCTTTCCCTCCGTCGACGTTCAGGTCGATTGGCGATAGGCACGTACGCCGAACGCGCCGCCGATCCAGAGGAGCTCGCGCACGGTGTCGAAGACCATGGCCTCGATGCGCAGCTCGGACTCGAGCGTCGCGATCGCGTGCTCTGCTCCACGACTACGCTCGACGAGGACGAGCGAGCGATCGCTCGAGCTGCGTGTTGCGGCGAAGGCGACGCCCGTTTTCGCGGTCGTCGAGCTCTCGATCACGACGCCTTGGGGAGCATCGGCATCCTCTGACTCTTCTGGCTGATATTCCGGGACGTTGGTGATGGTTCCTTCGCCCGACACGCGAACGGGTGATTCGGCTTCGAGTAGGAAGTCAGAGCCTTCGAACGAAGCACGCGAAACGCTTGGGAGTGCGCAGCGCACCTCCGTGTCGCCTTCAGGTCCGACGCGAATCAGCTCGGCGCGCCCATCGTGGCGCACGACGGCAAGGAGCTCGCCGCGGACGACACCGAGTGCGGCGACATCGCCGATGGGATGGCGCAGCGCTTCGACCCACGGAAGGTCGGCCCAGGCGTAAGGCTCTTGATGGAGGAAAGGCTGATCCCGGTCGTCTTCGTCGTCGTCGTCTCCAAGGACGGCCGCGAGCTCTGGCAACGTCTGCTCATCTGCGAGCGGTCCTTCGGATCCATCGTCGAGCTCCGAATCCTCGTCGTCGTCGAGCTCGTCGTGCGAAGTCGAAGCGCCTTCGTCGGCGTCGCCCCAGGGAGCCTCTTCGCCAACGTCGAGCTCGTCGGTCGGGCTATCGTCACCGAAGGGTTGGTCATCGGAGCCGCCTTCCGTCTCCTCGATCGTCGGGAGCGCCTCGTCGTCGGCCGCAGTGCGATCGTCATAAGGATCGCCGCCCGCTTCATCGGCGTCGGGAAGCGTGACGCCCGCGCCGAGCGGCACTTCCGTTTCGTCGGTGTCACCGTCTTCCGGTGGCAACTCGAGATCGTCGTCTTCTTCGTCGGCGGCTTTCACGCGACTCCGACTGTAGCAACGTTGTGGCGGCTATGACACTGGCGCCACACCGCGAGGACGCGTTTGGGAGCACTTTGGCTCATGAATCGCAGTGCGAATGCGATTTCGCTCTAAAGTTTCGGCGCAAAACGTCGTTCTCGAACGTTGAGCGAGCTGCCGGTCAGCACGGTATGGACCTTGCTCTTCAATAAGGAGTCACCATGACCCCGTTCGCCCACAACGTTCTTCGTACCGTCTCCGTGTTGGTCCTCATCGGCCTCACGCTGGCGCCGAAGGTTCGTTCGGCGGTTCGCGACGCGAGCCGAGCCGAGAGCGAGCGCGTCGTCAGCGAGCGATAGAACGCGGACTTGTCCGCGCAGGTGCTGGCTCGAAGCAGCACCGCGCTCGCGCGGCACCCTGGCGAGCAGCCCGCTTATTCGAAGCGAACCAGTCCGACGAACTCGGGCGCGTTGACCGTGATCTTGCCGTTAGAGGTGAGCGCTCCCGTCGCCTCGTTGAGCGTGAAGCCGACGATCTCGTTCACGTCTTGGTTCGCGGCGAAGAGGAAGTTCCCTTCGGGCGTCAATCCGAAGCTGCGCGGACGATTGCCCCCCGTCGGCGTGTTGCTGAGCAGCGAGACCTGCCCGGTTCCGTCGATCGAAAAGAGCGCGATCGAGTTGTAGACGCGCGTCGACGCGTAAACGAACTTGCCGTTGGGGTGGACGAAGATCTCGGCGCCTGTGACGCCCGTGGAAGACTGCCCGCTGGGCAGTGCAGAGACCGTAGCGAGCGGGCTCAGCTTGCCGGTCGTCTTGTCGAACGTAAAGGGCGTGACCGAGGTGCCGAGCTCGTTGACGACGTACGCGTACTTCTCGCTTGGATGAAACGCGAGATGGCGTGGCCCGGCTCCCGCCGGAAATACGCCGGTCCCGTTGTCCGTCAGCTTCCCCGTGGCGTTATTGAGGATGTATTGCGAGACGACGTTGCCGTCGAGCGAAGGGACGAAGACATGCGTTCCCGAGGGATTCGTTCCCGCCCAATGCGACTTCGCTCCCGACGTCTTCTTGTCGGCGGTGTCACCGAGCGTCCCGTTTTGGGCGAGCGGCAGCACCGACATGTTGCCGCCCGTGTAGTTGGCGACGAACACCCACTTGCCGGAGGGGTCGATCGAGAGATGCGTCGCGCCGTCACCGCTCGAGGTCTTGTTGTTCACTTCGGTAAGCGCGCCCGTCGGCGTATCGAAGAGAAACGATCGCACGATGCCAGGGTTGCCCTCGTCGACGGAGACGACGCGATGCGTCGGGGGGTCGAACGCGATGAACGATGGATTCTTTCCCGCGTTGTTCTCTTTCTTCAGCGTCAAGCCGCCACCGGCATCGACCGTGTACACGCGGATCTTCCCATCGGTGCTGCCCACGAAGGCGAAGAGCGTTCCCTTGGGAGCGGCGTCCGGCTTCGTTTCGCCGTCGTCTGGAGTCGATCCATCAGCCAAGGTGTCACCATCCCCTACCGTGGCATCACCCCCGTCGACTTTCGCGCCCCCTTCGGGGTCGTCGTCGAGATTGGGAAGAAAATCGGGGTCGACCGTGCAAGCTAGCCCTGCCGTGATCGCCACGGAAAATACGAAGGTCGAGACGGCTGCGGGCTTTTCGAGGCGCATCCCTCCATCATAGGCGCGAGCCTCCGCAACGCGAAGCCTGCAAATCTTGCGGCGGTTCGTTCTCGAATCTTTCTTTTGATTCGGAACCCTTGCAGCCCATCGCGGCCACCTCTAGCTTCGTGCGACCCCTTTGCGATTCCTCGTCCTCTCCCGAAACGGCAATCTCTATTCGACGAGTCGCATCGTGCTCGCCGCGCGCGCGCGCGGTCACGAGGTCATCGTCGCGGACCCTCTCGACTTCCAAGTGGTCGTCTCGCGAGGGCGTCCTTCGATGTATCTCGGCCGTGAGCCCGTGCCAGATGCCGATCTCGTGATCCCGCGCATCGGCGCCTCCATCACCAACTACGGACTCGCCGTCGTTCGCCAGTTCGACATGATGGGAATCCCGGTGCTCAATACGGCCATCGCGATCGCGCGCTCACGCGACAAGTTGCGCGCGATGCAGCTCCTCACGAAAAAAGACATCGACGTGCCGCGGACCGTCTGCGCACGCACGCCAGACTCGGTCGAAATCGCGCTCTCCGTGATCGGCGGCACACCGGCGATCGTGAAGCTTCAGCAGGGCGCGCAAGGCATCGGCACGATGATCGCCGAGACGCCGCAAGCCGTGACTTCCCTCCTCGAGACGCTCTGGGCCATGGGCCAAGACATCATCTTGCAGGAGTACATCGCCGAATCTCGCGGCAAGGACTACCGCGCGATCGTCGTCGGCAACAAAGTCATTGCCTCGATGCGTCGACAAGCGCGCAAGGGCGAGTTTCGCTCGAACCTCCACCGCGGCGGCCTCGGAGTGAAGATCGATCTCGACGCGCGTTACGTGAAAGCGGCGATCGAAGCGGTCAAAGTGATGGGCCTCGAAGTCGCCGGCGTAGACATGCTGGAGTCGCGTAGCGGACCGAAGATCCTAGAGATCAACAGCTCCCCTGGCCTCGAAGGCGTCGAGCG
>JAHFDV010000213.1 GCA_023248815.1 Myxococcales bacterium | reverse complement strand
TTTGCCTCGTTGCCTCGTTGCCTCGTTGCCTCGTTGCCTCGTTGCCTCGTTGCCTCGTTGCCTCGTTGCCTCGTTGCCTCGTTGCCTCGTTGCCTCGTTGCCTCGTTGCCTCGTTGCGTCGGTGAAGGAGAGTCTTCACCCAAAACCGTGCGGCATGCAATTCGCATCTCTTTTTCGGATGCGAACCACTTTTTCGCCTTTTAGGCCGTCGGCAGTCTTATTCGTCCTCTCCTCGTTCGCCAGTGTGGCGTGCTCGTCGGGCACGTCCGGCGATGCCATCGCGGAAGACCCCTGGCAAGGAGACGTCGACCTCCGAGGCTGCAGCGCACCTCAGGCTCGTTTCTCGGCTCGGTGCACAGCGAACGATGGTGAAGCCGGATTTGCGCTCGCGATCTGCGGCGACCTAAGCGCCGACAACACGCTCACGATCGAAGCGCACGACCGCGTCGGTGACTTTGCGCTCGCGGTGAACGGGGCTTCGCGCACCGCCTCACCGCTCCACGTCGCAGGGTTCTCGAGCTTCGGCGGTATTCAATCCGACAACACGGAAGACATCACGGGAACGCTGCGAACGAATGGTGCGTTGACCGTCGCATCGCCCGTTTCCGTTGGCGGTGACGCCTACGTCGGCGGAATCCTCACCGCGAACAATACGCTGTCAGTTTCCGGAGCTCTCCATGCGAGCTCTTCACCATCTCTCGAACGCGTGACTGCGGGCTCCGTGAACATTCAGCCGACTACGGTGGAAGCTCCGGTGAACTGCGCGGATCGACCCGACATCGCAAAGCTGATCGACGACGCGCGTGATCAAGCCGTCGTCGGCCCTCGTGATCACCGTGAGGCGCTCGCCGCGGTCAAGAAGCCGCTCACGTTGCACCTCGGATGCGGCACGTATCGATTCTCGTCCATCCAAGCAGACAACACGCTCACGGTTGCGATCGACGGCGACACGACGGTCATCGTCGAAGGAAGCCTTCGCGTCGCCGCCCCCGTGCGATTCGTCGTTGCGGATGGCGCGTCGTTCGATCTTTTGATCGGCGGATCGATCGAAGCCGACAACACTTTCTCGGTCGAGAGCGCGGATCGGCGCGCGTGGGTTGGCGTCAATGGCGGTGTCCGAGTGGCGTCACCAATGTCGATCGATGGCTTCTTGATTGCGCCGAACGCAGACGTTGCAGGTGACAACACATTGCAGATTCGCGGCGCCGCATACGTTGCAGCGCTGCGCGTTGCAGCGCCGTTGGTAGTGGGCTCCGGCCCTAGTCTCAATGCACGCGGATGTCCCCTCTAATGCACGCAATCGCAGGGCGAGACGCAAAGGTGTCGCGATGTGACATTCATGCGCATTTTTCGGATCGCCACGTGCATACAAGTATTCGGATTCACTGACCAACTGTCACCCCCGAGGGGGCCCTGCGAGGGCCTGTTTCTTGCGTAGCCGGGGGGCATGAGCACCCTACTTGCGAGCCGCGGTCCTTCGAGCGGCGCGAACTCATCTGGTCGCCGTATTCTCGTCTGCCTCGACCGATCGAGCACGTCGGAGTTGTGCATCCGGCATGCGATGTCCCTCGCGAAGACATTCACGAGCGCCGTCACGCTGATTCACGTCATGCAGCCGCCGCGCGACTCGGGTTCGGTGCACGCGCACGATGCGATCGCTTGGGAAATTGGGCGTCAGGAGATCGAAGGCTTCTTGGAGCGCGTTCGTACGCGCATGGCGGCGGAGCTCAGCGAGCCGGTCGACGTGCGCATCGAGCAAGGTCGAGCCGCCGAACGCATCGCCGATGTCGCGCGCGAGCTCTCCGCAGATCTCACGATTCTCGGTAGCCATGGCGAAGGCATTGGTACCGCTTGGAGCATCGGCAGCACCGCGCAGGCCGTTCTCGCTCGCGCGCCCACGTCCGTCTTCGTGGCGCACGGCAAACGCTTCGCGGAGCAAGAAGGCTCGCCGAAGCGCATCCTCGTCCCGCTCGACGGATCGCGCCGCGCCGAGACGGTGATGCCGCTCGTCCTCCGTTTGGCGCACGAGCACAAGGCCGAGGTCATTCTCGTGCACATCGTTCAGGAGCCGATTCACACGGCGCTCCTCCATACCAAAGAGGACAACGATCTTCTCGGTGAGCTCGCCGTGCGTCTCGAGCGCGGCGCCAAAGAGTACCTGAACGAGCTCAAGAAGACGCTCGTGCATGACGTGGACAACGTGCGAACGATCATCACGCGGCACGCCAATCAGCAGCAAGCGCTTCTCGAGATCGCGCAGCGCGAATCTGCCGACCTCGTCGTGCTTTCGGCCCACGGCTCGGCGTGCGACGCGTCACGATCGTTCGGGACGCTGACCTCGCATCTTCTCACGTATTCCTCGGTGCCGCTTCTCGTGCTCCAAGACTTGCCCGACAGTGAGCTGTCACGCGCGCAAGAGTCGAGATCGCATCGGTCGTCGCCTCCGCCGCGCACTAGCTACGCGCCGGAGAACGTGTGACAGCGGACGAGGCAGTACTCGAAGGCGAAGACCGAAATGCTGGGCTAGAAGAGGCCGCGCTCGCTCTTGCCGAGGAGCAGCGTGAAGTCACGCGCGCGGCCGTTGCGCGCGTGAAGCGTGAGACGCCATCTTTCGCAAAGCCGCTCGAGCGCGCTCACAAGTTCTTGAGCAGCACCACCGAGCGTGGCGCGGAGCTGCCCAAAGCGGCGGAGTGGTTCCTCGACAACTACTACCTCGTGCGACGCGTCGCGCGTCAGGTCGAAGAAGAGCTACCGCGTGGCTTCGTCCGGCACCTCCCCGAATTGACGAAGGGGCCTTCGAAGGGCCAGACGCGCGTGAGCGAGATTGCGCGCGTCCTCGTCGCGAAGAGTGCGCTGGTTACCGGACAGACGACCATCCGCAGGTTCGTCGCGGCCTATCAGTCCAAGTCGTCGCTCACGATCGCGGAGCTCTGGGCGCTGCCGACGATACTTCGCGCGACGGCCCTCAGCTACCTCGTGCGATTTCTCCGCGCGCTCGAAATCCCGGTGGGATCGTCCGCCGACGAGAACCTCGAAGCGATCTCCGTCGAGCCGCCCGTCGGTGTCGAGCGCGCGATCCGCGTGCTCAGAATTCTCGACGTTCTCGATTGGAAAGCTTTCTTCGAGGCTTCGAGTCGCGTCGAAGCCATTTTGCGCAACGACCCTGCCGCGGTCTACACGCGCATGGATTTCGAGACGTGCGACTCGTACCGCAAGAGCGTCGAACAGATCGCGTGGGGCGCGAGAAAAAACGAGACCGATGTCGCCGAGCGCGCCATTGCCTTGGCCAAGCAGTCTGCAAACGATGCTCGCCGAGGACACGTCGGCTTCTTCCTCGTCGCGGAGGGACGCAAGGAGCTCGAGCGAGACGTGGGCTATCGGCCCGTGGGGTTCGATCGCGTGCGTCGCATGATGCTCGCGAGCCCGACGTTCTTCTATCTAGCGCCGCTCTTCGTGATGACGGTTGCGGTGGAGGCCGCGCTGGCGTTGGCACTCTTTGCGAACACGAGGCGCTTCGAGGCGAGTCTCGTCGTCGTCGCGAAGGTGCTCTTCATTCTCGCCGCGCTCGTTCCCGTGTCGTCGGCCGCGGCCTCGATTCTCCAATTTTTCTTTGCGCGCCTCTTGCCACCGCGAACACTGCCCAAGTTCGATTTCAAAAAGGGAATCCCGGCGGAGTCGCGGTCGCTCGTCGTCATGCCGACGCTTCTTGGCCGCGCAGAAGACGTGAGCGCGATGCTCCGGCAAATCGAGCTCCACTATCTCGCGAATCCCGACGCAGAGCTTCGCTTCGCATTGCTGACGGACCACGCAGACGTAAAGACGAAGGAAGAGCTCGAGGGGAAGAGCGATCTCCTCGAGATGGCCAAACGAGGCATCGAGGATCTCAACGAACGCCACGCGTCACCGGGGTCCGAAGGAGGCAAGGGACCGTTCCATCTCCTCCACCGCGAGCCGCGTTGGAATCCAGCCGAAGAGCGCATCATGGGCTGGGAGCGCAAGCGCGGCAAAATAGAAGAGTTGAACCGATATCTCCGCGGAGACACTTCGACGAGCTACAAGACGCACGTCGGAGATGCTGCGGCGCTCGAAGGGATCCGCTTCGTCATCACGCTCGACAGCGACACCGAGCTCCGACTCGGCACCGCTGCACGCCTCACGGGTTTGCTCTCGCATCCGCTCAATCGCGCCGTGTTCGACGAGCGCACGGGCGGCGTGACGCACGGGTATACGGTCGTGCAGCCACGCGTCGAGACGTCGCCAGGGAGCGGTCGTCCCACTTTGTTTTCGCGAATCTTCGCAGGAGACATCGGCTTCGACATCTACACGCACGCCTCCTCCGAGCTCTATCAAGACCTTTTTGCCGCAGGAATTTACGTCGGAAAAGGCATTTATGATGTCGACGCCTTCGAGCGCAGCGTCGAAGGGCGCGTCCCGGAAAACGCGCTCGTCAGTCACGATCTCTTCGAAGGAATTCATGGTCGGGTTGCGCTCGCGACGGACATCGTTCTTTTCGAGGACTTCCCGACGAACTACGCGACGTTCGCGATGCGAATGCACCGGTGGGTTCGCGGGGACTGGCAAATCGCCTCGTGGTTGTTTCCACGTGTCCCCGCTGCGAAGGGGCGTGTCTCCAACCGGCTCGCGCTGATCGATCGCTGGAAGATCCTCGACAACCTTCGTCGGAGCCTCTCGGCGCCATCTTTCCTCGCACTGTTCGTTCTCGGATGGATGGGCGTCGGCGTGGCACCGTGGCTGGCAACGGTCTTCGCATTGGCGCTCTTCATTGCGCCCGTCTTTCCCACGCTGGTGCTCGGCGACTGGAAGGCGCGCAAAGAGAGCATCGTGCGCACCTTTCTCGGGATCGCGTTCACTCCGTACGAGGCGTTCGTCGTCGTCGATGCAATCGCGCGAGTGTTCGTCCGCAAGGTCATCACGAAAAAGAACCTTCTCCAGTGGACGAGCGCGGCGCAAGCGGCTGCCAACGTTGGGCGCAAGACACCTCGCGCCGTTTCATGGCGTCGCATGCGGAGCGCCGTGGTGATGGCCGTCCTCATCGGTCTCGCGATCGCGAAGACCACACCGACGACACTCGTTGCCGCATTTCCGCTTCTTGCGGCATGGGCACTTTCGCCGGAGATCGCGGCGTGGATCAGCAAGATGCGCCCTGTTCGAAAAGAGACCATCGACGACAAAGATCGCCGGCGACTTCGCCGCCTCGCGCAGCGCACCTGGCGCTTCTTCGACACGTTCGTCGGTCCGACGGACCAGTGGCTCCCCATCGACAACTACCAGGCCGACCCCCGCGAGCAGACGGCGCACCGCACGTCGCCGACCAACATCGGCCTGATGCTCGTCGCCAATCTCTCGGCCTATGACTTCGGCTATGTCGGGCCGAGCGAGCTCACGCTCCGCCTACGAAAAGCGTTCGAGAGCATTGGTCGCCTCGAGCACTATCAAGGTCATCTTCTCAACTGGTACGACACCAAGAATCTTCAACCGCTTCTTCCGCGATACGTCTCGACGGTCGACAGCGGAAACTTTGCGGGTTGTCTCATCGCCCTGAAATACGGGTGCCTGGAAGTCTTGAAGACTCCCGTGAACCGCAAGGAGTCGTGGGATGGTCTGATCGATTCGCTGGACCTTCTCGACGAGCTCGTCGGAGAGGGAACGAGCGATGCCGTCGTTCCACTGCGCGATGTCGTGCGGCGAATGCACGAAGCTGCCTCCGTAGCGCAAGCTGACCTCTCGCAGACGGCCGTGATTCTCGAACGCGTCGGCCAGAGTCTCGCGCGTCAGCTCGACGGCGCGGTCCTCCTTCTTTTGCGTGAAGGAAAGGACCGCCAAGATCCGGACTTTCTTCACGAGCTCCGAACGTCGATCGAAATGGTTCATACGCAGATCCAGCGCATGCGCCGCGAGATCGACAGTTTGATGCCTTGGCTCGGGATTCGCGAAGAGGCGCGGGCATTCGGAGTCGACCTTCCGGTGAGCCTCCCGCTCGAGGAAATCGCCGACGCCGCGCGCGCCAAGCTTGCCGCGCTCCAGAGCATCGTGGGACTGAAAGCTCAACCGAGCGGCGCCACCGCGGCGCTCGTCTTCAAGCTCGAAGAAGCGCTGCGGACCGCCGAGGAGCGCGGAGATACGCTCGTGAAAGAGCTTCGAGCTCTCGCGGATCGCGCCTATGCGGAAGCGGTCGGGATGGACTTCAAGCTCCTCTACGATCGAGAACGTAAGCTCTTCCGCATCGGTTACAACGCCACGAGCGACGTCGTCGACGCACACCACTACGATCTCCTCGCCTCGGAGGCGCGCCTCGCGAGCTATCTCGCCATCGTCAAGCGAGACGTGCCCGAAGCCCATTGGTTTGCGCTCGGCCGTCCGATGACCGAGGTCGAGGGCACGCCGACGCTCCTTTCCTGGGGCGGAACGATGTTCGAGTACCTGATGCCCAGCCTGTTGATGCGTAGCCGCGAAGGCACACTCCTCGCGCGCACCACCTCGCTGGCCGTCGAAGCGCAGATCCTCCACGGCGAGCGGAACAAGGAGCCATGGGGCGTTTCCGAGTCGGCCTATGCGCGCCTCGACGCCGATCAGACGTACCAATATCGGTCCTTCGGCGTGCCGGGGTTGGGCTTCAAACGGGGGCTCGAAGAAGATCGCGTCGTCGCGCCCTACGCGTCGCTCCTCGCTGTCGGGATTCGTCCTCGCTCCGTCGTCGAGAACCTCACGGTGCTCGAGAAGATGGGCGTGCGTGGCACTTACGGAATGTTCGAAGCGCTCGACCTCACGCCAGAGAGACAGGTGCAAGATACACCGAATGGCGAAGCCTTCACCGTCGTGCGCTCTTATATGGCGCACCATCAAGGAATGCTTCTCATCGCGCTCGGCAACTACTTGAATCGCCGAAGCATGGTCGATCGCTTCCACCTCGATCCAATGGTCGAGACCGGCGAAGCGCTCCTCAACGAGCACGCGCCGAACGTTGCGCCCGAAGAGTGGCCACTCGCAGAGGCCGCAAAGGCGATTCCTGAACAGGCCGCGGTCGATCTTCCGCATCCTCCGATGCCGTGGCCGGCCCCCACCGATGCCGGCGCGCAAGCCTTCGTACTTGCCAATGGGCGCTTGTCGACGATCGTCACCGCGGCGGGAGGGGGAGGGCTTCGTTGGAAGGGACTCGCACTCACGCGCTACGAACCCGATCCGACGACGGACGACGGCTACCGCCTCTTCGTCCGTGACGACGAGTCCGGGAAGGTTTGGCTCGCAATCTCGAAGGATGCGCAGGCGAGCTTCGGCATGCAAAAGGCCGAGTACCACCAGCGCAACGACGGGATTTCGGTGCGCGTCGACGTGACGGTGCCGCCCGCAGACGACGTCGAAGTTCGGCAGATCACGTTGCACAACGAGACGGACGAAGTCCGGCACATCTCGGTGACGAGCGCCGCGCGACCCGTTCTCACGGAAGCGCGCCGCTCGGAAGCGCATCCCGCGTTCTCGAGCATGTTCGTCGAGAGCGAGGCCCTGTTGGACCTCGACGCGCTCCTGTTTTCTCGACGCGCGCAGTCCGAAAAGGAAGAACCCGCGATCATGGTTCATCGCCTCGTGCGCGAGGGGTCAGCCGTCACGTTCGGCGGATTCGAAAGCGATCGCGTCGAGTTCTATGGCCGATGCACGCATCCGCTGGCACCCCGCGCGCTCGGCCATGATTCCGATGGCAACGTGAAGCGAGGGCTCAAGGGCAAGGTCGGCACGGTCATCGATCCGACGATGAGTCTCATGGCAGAGGTGGTACTCGAGCCCAAGGCTTCGATTCGGCTCGCGTTCGTCACCACGGTCGGGCGCTCACGTGCGGTCGCGGTCGAGCTCGCGCGCAAGTACGGCTCCATGCATGCCGTCAAATGGGCCTTCCGGGACACCGAGCAAGAATGTCCGCGGCGCCTGCAGCGCATCAAAATCGCGCCGCATCTCATCCAACCCGTCCAACGTCTTCTCTCTGCGCTTCTCTTCGCCAATCCTGCGCTGCGCGCGTCCGTGAATGCCCGCAAGGAAACTCCGCCGAACCAGGAACGGCTCTGGGGAAGAGGGATCTCTGGCGACGAGCCAATTGTCGTCGTGCGCGTCGGAGACCCGGCGTCCGAGCTCGTGGCAGAGATGATGGCCGCGCAACGGTATCTCCGCTGGAGCGGCTTCCGATTCGACCTGGTTTTCATCGACGAGCAAGCGTCGGGTTACGTGACCGAAGCCTCCGGGATGTTGAAGCACACGCTCCAGCAGAATGACGTCGACGGCTGGCTCAATCGTCGCGGTGGGGTCTACGTGATCGCGAAGGACCAAGTGGCGACCGAAGAAGTTCGGCACCTCGAGGCGGCGGCGCGCGTCCTGCTCGATACTCGACACGGGAACCTCGCGTCGCACGTCATGCATCCGCTCGATGTCTTGCCAATGCTTCCGCGCTTCGAGCCCTCCATCGTGGACGACCTCGTCGAGCGAAAGCCTGCGCAGCTCGTGAAGCAATTCGACAACGGCATCGGCGGGTTCAGTGAGGACGGCCGTGAGTACGTCATCGACGTGGGAGGGGTGAAGCCGCCTGCTCCTTGGAGCAACGTCATCGCGAACGCACAGTTCGGCTGCCTCGTCAGTGAGTCCTCGATGGGCGTGAGCTGGGCTCTCAATGCAGGAGAAAATCGCCTCACGCCTTGGCGCAACGATCCCGTGTTCGACACACCCGCAGAGTCTCTCTACCTTCGCGATGAAGAAACGGCCGCGATTTGGACGACGACGCCACTCCCGTCGGGAGGACATTCGACGACACGCGTGCGTCACGGTGCGGGCTACACGACCTACGAATGCGAGAGCAACGGGCTCGTGCAAGAGCTCACCGTGTTCGTGCCGACGGATGCTCCCTTGAAGATCGTGCGGCTGCGCCTGCGAAATACGCTCGAGCGAAGGAGGCGCGTGACCGCGACTTACTACGCGGAATGGGTTCTCGGCAGCCGCCGCGAAAACCAACGCGCGCATATCGTCTCTGAAGTCGAACGCGACGTTTCGTGTCTGCTTGCCTCCTGCGCGTGGAGCAGCGAGTTCCAAGGGCGCGTCGCATTCCTCGCATCGAGCGAACGCGTGCACGGCTTCACGGCAGATCGCACGGAGTTCCTCGGGCGCAACGGCGACTACGCTCGCCCAGAGGGTCTCGAGCGCTGGGGCCTCTCGGGAAGAGTCGACCTCGGAAGTGATCCTGCGGCCGCTCTCCAAGTTCATCTCGACCTCGAGCCGGGGCAGTCGATCGAAACGCACTTCGTCCTCGGGCAAGGTGCAAATCGTCAGGAAGCGCTCGACCTCGCCACGCGTTATCGCGACCCGTCCATCGTCGAGACCGCTTTCAAGGAGCTCGGCGCGTATTGGGACAACATCCTCGGCACGATC
>JAHFDV010000615.1 GCA_023248815.1 Myxococcales bacterium | reverse complement strand
CGATGATGGAGAGCATCGAGGAGCACGCGGTGAAGAGCGAAGAGCTCGCGCGTCTCCGCAATATTTTGGCGCAAGGCACGCGTGGAAGCGTGGCTCTCGCAAAGCTGCAGCGCATCGTTTCGTTCGCCGAGGCGCGTGAAAACGAGGTGTTCAAGCTTTTCATCTCGCCCCTCTTTCTTTGGGACGTTCACTCGGCGATCGCGCTCGAAAAGTGGCGCGCGCAATACGCGACGAAGCTTCGTAGCTGGGTAGAGGCGCTCGGCGAATTCGAAGTGTTGTCGGCCATCGGAACGTTCGCGTTCGATCACGAAGAGCTCACGGTTCCGCAGTTCAAAGAGACGCCTCATCTCGAAGCAACTGGGCTCGGTCATCCGCTCATTCGTCGCGAACGGCGCATCGTGAACGATCTTCCCGCGCTCGACGCCGGCGGATCGCTCGTCGTGACGGGCTCGAACATGTCGGGCAAGTCGACGATGCTCCGGTCGATCGGCATCAACATCGTGCTGGCCTACGCGGGAGCGCCCGTAGTTGCCGACACGATGATCATCGGTCCGGGAACCGTGATGACGAGCATGCGCATCGCCGATTCTCTCGACGAAGGCGTTTCGCACTTCCTGGCGGAGCTCTTGCGGCTTCGCGGAATCGTCGAACGCGCGCGAACGGGCCAGCCTGTCATCTATCTCCTCGACGAGATCCTCCACGGTACGAACCATCGCGAGCGCCTCATCGGGGCCAAGCTCGTCATTCGTGAGCTCATGGCCCTCGGCGGTTTGGGGCTCGTTTCGACGCACGATCTCGGGGTGGGGGAGCTCGAGGAAGAGACCGCCGGTCGCGCCACCAACGTGCACTTCGAGGAGCAAGTTCACGAAGGCAAGATGACCTTCGATTACCGCATGCGAAAAGGGCTCGTCGCTAGCTCGAACGCGCTGAGGCTCATGGCCGACCTCGGCGTCGTTCCGTTCACCGCAGTGCCCGAGTAACCAGGTCTCTCACTTCAATCGCGTAACGTCAGCCGCCGACGGCGCGCATCGAGACGTCTTTCGCCGTCACTTCGGTGCAGCCCTTCCAAGACGCGTCTGGCTTCTTCTCCCAAGCGGCAAAAACCGAACGCGAGAACGTCTGCGCGTCCCTTCGGAGAAGAGCGTTCGTCGGAAGCACACCGTCGTTCGTGGCGAGACAGGGACGAATTGCGCCGTCGCTCGCGATGCGGAGTCGATCGCAACCGCCGCAAAATGTATCGGTGGTTCCCGTGATGAATCCGACGCGCTTTTTTGCGTCGTGCTTCGTGGAAACGTATTTCGCGGGGCCGCGGTCCACGTCGACGCGTGCGGGCCCCTCCGCAAGAAGGTGCGAAAGGAGCCTCCGCATCTCGCTCGCCGGAAACACTTTGTCCTCGAGCTTGGCGCCTTCGCCGATCGTCATCAGCTCGATGAAGCGCGGGGTGATGCCGCGAGCCCAAGCATATTGCGCGAGCGCCTCGAGCTCGTCGTCGTTTTCACCACGGAGGACGACGACGTTCATCTTCAGCTCGGAAAAGCCTGCGTTCACGGCCGCATCGATGCCACGAAGAACTGCGCGGAGATCTCCGCCGCGCGTGAGGCGCTCGAACTTCGCCGCATCCAATGTGTCCAAGGAGATCGTGACGCGCGAGAGGCCGGCTTCGAGAAGGTCTTTCGCGAGGTGATCGAGCCGCGTTCCGTTCGTCGTCAGCGCAACATCTTTGAATTCATGCGTGCGGAGCGAGCGGAGAATCGGGAGTAAGTCCTTGTGAAGGAGGGGCTCGCCACCCGTGATGCGAATGCGCTCGACGCCGGACAACTTTAGTCCGCGAAACACGGTCTCCCATTCGTCACGTGCGAGACGCTTCTCGAGGTAGCCGTCGTTGCGATGCGGGCGACAGTAGACGCACGCGAGATCGCAGCGATCGGTCAGAGAGACTCGCGCGAGCTTGGGCTGCGCGCGGTCTTGCGTGATGGCGAGGGCGGCGCTCATGCGGTTTCGCTAGAGTTTGCGGCCAATTCTGAATTGGGCAAGACGGGCTCGCGCTTCGTCGTGGCGTCGACGAGGATGGCGATGACCATGTCGCTCATCGTGTTCACCCCCGAACGCACGCGCGCGACGATCCAATCGACCGTCATGACGAGCGGAAGCGCCGCCGCGACGACCGAATCTGGAAGACCCGCCCCGGAGAGCACGAGCGGAAGAACGATGAGACCGGCCTCGGGAATCCCCGCGATTCCAGCCCCTGCCATGATCGCGTGGAGGACGACTCCCATCTGCGCCGAGAGGCTCAAGTGGAAACCGAGAGCTTGCGCGAGAAACAAGGCCGCCATCGCCTCGTAGAGCGTGATGCCATCGTTGTTGAGATTCGTGCCGACACAGGCTGCGAGCCTCGCCGACTCTTTCGAGACGCGCATTTTCTCGAGCGCGACGAGCGTGATGGGGACCGTCGCGAGGCTCGAGTTGCACGAGAGCGCGGTGAGAATCGGGTCGGCGAGAAACACCCACAAGACGCCGAACACCGCCAAGCCCGACTTGCCGACGACCTGCGCGACGACCCCGAACACCGCGAAGGGGACCGCTTGAATCACGAGGTGCAGCATCTTCACGAGCACTTCGAACGCGGCTTCGACGACGCCCGCGAGCGTATGAATCTTCGCGGCGTTCTTTTCGTCGGCCATGAGCTTGCGCAGCGCGACACCAGCGAGAAGTGCGAGGAGAACGACGCCGATGACGTTGTTCTTCGAGAATGGCTCGACGAAGCTCTCGGGGACGAAGCCTGCGAGGTTCGTGACGGGATCGAGGTTCGCTTGTTTGCTTTGCTCGAGAATTTTGTCGGCGGAGGTCGGTGCGACATCTTTGATGAGCGCTTCGAGCTTTCCTTGCCAGCGTTCACCCGGACGAATCGTGTTCATCAAGAGGAGACCGATGCTCATCGCGACCGAGACGTTCAAGGCGCAGAAGCCGATGAGGCGCGCGCCCTGCTTCAGCGTGAAGCTCGTCTTCAAAAACGAGTCGACGATCGAGAGAAAAATGAGCGGGATCGCCAGCGCCTTCAGGAGCTTGATGACGAGCATCCCGATCTGACCGAGCTGCGCGGTGTGGATGCCGAAGAGGATCGGACGATCGTTGAACACGACCCCGAGCAGCGCGCCGAGAACGACGCCCGCGAGCACCTGCACATAGAGCGGAAAACGGGCTCGGGTCATCGAGGCGTCAATCTATCATCACTTTAACGATTGCCCCGGCTCGTCGCGGCTCTAGAATCATCGCCCGTGAGCGTACGCC
>JAHFDV010000614.1 GCA_023248815.1 Myxococcales bacterium | reverse complement strand
GATGTCGCGCTTCTCTTCGGTGGTCGCCGGAAGCAGAGCTTGAAAAAGATTGGCGCCGAGAATCGGAATGAGCAGCGTGAGCACGCCCGTGACGCGCGACCAGAATGGCGAGTGGGTCGGATAGAACGAGTAGAGCGATTGGCTCGCCCACCAGCACGCGATGTCGACGGCGAACGCCGTGAAAAGGAAGTAGACGGGCTTGCGACCGCGGAGAATGAGCGAGACGGCGATCGCGAGAGCGAGTGCCGCGCAGAAGAGCGTAGTTTTGGCGCGAAGCTCTTCCATGTTGGAGAGGACGTTCTAGCCGATCGAGTCGCGCTTGCCGAGTTGCGCGCGTGCACGCAGTGCGAACGACGATGGCGACGCACAAAACGAAACGAGCCGCGCATTCCTGCACGGCTCGTTCAGATGAAACTGTTCGTTGGCGGAAAGCGCGACGCGCTTACTTACCGTCGGTGTCTTCGGAGCCTTGGCCCGGATTCTTCGGAGCGGTGTTCGCGGGAGCGTTCACTTGCGTGCGAACGATCACGAGGCTCGGCTGACGCCACGGAACGGGGCGGGGAGTTTCCGTATGGCCCACCGAGGGATTCACGTAGGTTTGCAGCTCCGAGCTGTCGTCCGAGGCGTTGTCATCCTCGTTCTCAACAGCGCACGCGCCGAGAGAAAGAAGAGAGCAGACAGCGAGCAATCGAAAAAAGCGGTTCATACGTCCTCCGTAGCGATACCTAAGCCATATTGCTTGACTAGCTGTGAAAGTCTAGGGCGTTTCATCCCTAGAAGAGTTGCAGCGCGCGTAATATTCCCTTTGGTCTCGACCAGGGCCCGAGCGATGCAGTCGCGCTCGATCTGCCGTTTAATGTCCGCAAGCGACGATTGCCCCGCCCGTACGTAGCTATAAACTACCGAGGTTGCATCGGATTCCTGCGCCGGGATGGGGCCGTCGGTCTCGACGAGATCGACCATTTCCTCCGATGAAGCCGGCGGAAGACTGTGCCGGGGAGGCGGATTCGAGCCTTGGCCGACGTTGCGCAGTTCCTCGACGTTGCTGGTAAAATCCTTGACGGACAGCACGCTCGAGTCCGAGAACAGGAAGGCGACGCGAAGCACGTTCTCGAGCTCGCGAATATTTCCCGGCCAGCGATACCGCGAGAGCAGCTCGATCGCGGATTGTGACATCGTCTTTCGCGGCACCCCTTGATCGTCTGCGATGCGCTCCAGAAGCGCCTCGCAGAGAATCGGAAGATCACCGAGACGTTGGCGCAGAGGCGGGACTTCCAGCGTCACGCCGCGCAATCGGTAGTAGAGGTCTTCGCGAAACTCCCCGCGGTCGACCATCGAGCGAAGGTCGCGATGCGTCGCGCACACGATGCGAACGTCTACTTTGACGGGAGTGGTTCCGCCGACGCGCTCGAACGTGCGCTCCTGGAGCACGCGAAGAAGCGCGACCTGAGTGCGTGGAGAGATATCGCCGATTTCGTCGAGAAAGAGCGTTCCGCCGTCCGCGATCTCGAATCGACCGCGTCGTCGTCCGCCGGCACCCGTGAAAGAGCCCTTTTCGTGGCCAAAGAGCTCCGACAGAAGCAGCGACTCCACGAGCGCGGCGCAGTTGAGACTGACGAGCGGACCCGTTCGTCGCGTGCTCGACGCATGAATGGCCTCGGCGACCAGCTCTTTGCCGGTACCGCTTTCCCCGTGAATGAGAACCGTGCTGTCTGCTGGCGCAACGCGCTTAATCGCATTCGTTAGCGCGCGGATCGTGGGATCTTGGCCGACGAGCTCGCGTTTCGCCGCCGGACGTCGGCGCATGGTAGCCGGGCCGGTACCGGCGATGGAAGGTTGCGGACCAGACAGTTCGCGAGGAAGGACGTCCGACGCCTCGACGTCTTCGCGGAGGGTGCTGATGAGAGCGACGTCTACGCGCTCGAGATAGGCCTTACGAATGTCGCCATCAAGCTGACTCGCCACGCGATCACGAAGCTCTTCCGCGAGCGTTATCTGTGCGCGCGCAAGGTCCAGCCGACCGACGGCCCGATATTGATCGAAAAGAAGCGTGTAGACCTCACGCAGAAGATCCTCGTCTCCCTCCGAGCGGGCAAGGGTCAGCGCCTGCTCGGCGACATCAAGATAGGGCAATCCTTCGGCTCGTCGCAGGTAAGCCTCGAGTAGAGAAATCTCGGCCCGGAATTTATCCGTGACTACGACCTCGCGGGCGCAAGCTAGATTGTCTCGCGCTCGCGGAAGGTTTCCTTCTTCCAAGGCAATCCGGCTCGCCACTAGGTACGCTTCCCCGAAGATCGCGGAGCGCGGCTGAGATAGAACCCGCTGAATCTCGCGCCACGCTTCGCTCGTGTTTCCGCGAATGAGCGCCAGGCGAGCACCCGTGACACCAAAGGACGCTGACACGGATGGAGGCATCCCAGGTCCGATGACCTGCTTTCCGAAGGCTAGCGCGTGCTCGGCGTGTGTGAACAAACCAAGCTTGCATCGGAGCTCAGCCAAGTTTGCGAGAACGAGTGAGACCGTCGCGCGATCCCCTGCCTGTACCATGTGTTCGAGCGCACGTTCCGTGTACGCGAGGGCGCGCCCATACTCATGCCTCCATGTCGCGAGGATCGCGAGGTTCTCCGCAGCGTAGGCGCAGGCTGCTGAGTTATTGAGTGCGAGGCCATCGCGTTCGACCGCTTCGAGCAGCTCACCGGCTTCGTCGTGTCGCCCGTTCGACATCAGAGCGATGCCTCGATTCAGGCGCGCTCGCAACTCTGCGGTGCCTTCTCCCGCCGCAGCCGCGAAAAGCGCATCTTGAGCGAAGTGAAGGTCGGCCTCTTGCCACTGAGACTCGGCGAGAAGCTTCTTTCCGAGGATGTTGCGCGCTCGAAGCGCAAGAGCGGGCTCCGTTTTCAGCTCCGCAGCTCGTTGTGCTTCTCGTGCGGCGAGATCGAGATCGCCATCACGCAGAGCAATTTCGGCGCGCTCAACGGCGAGAAGGAGGGCGAACGACTCTGCACCAGGAAGGCCCTTAGCTCGCTCGAGAGCGACGCGCGCCGCAACGAAGTCTCCCGCGGACACCAAAGCCTGCGCGAGCAGAATCGTGACTTCAATTTTGTCGCCAGCGATGCGCGTCGCGAGCTCCGCCCAGCTGCGCGCTTCATCGGCTTCTCTCACGGCAAGAGCCCGCTCTGCGGAGCGTACGTAAAGTGACAGTCGATCTGCCGTCTCCAGGCGCTCGATCGCCGCGCGCCAACGCGAGACGAACTCTTTGCGGAGAGCCGGATGACGAAGCGTCTGCATTC
>JAHFDV010000212.1 GCA_023248815.1 Myxococcales bacterium | reverse complement strand
TCCGTCGTCATCGGATACATCGCAATCGGGATCGTGTTCCTTCTTCGGGACCAGATAGGTTTGACTGATCAGCGGGCGCTGAGCGGATTCGCGCTCACGCTCGCCGCACTCGTTCCGCCGATCACCACGCTTTCGGACGAACTCCGTATCATTCTTGCGGCGCGCATCTCTCTCGAACAGCTTCGCAAGCTTGGTCTGAACATCGAGGGAGCCAAGCAGGAAGATGTCGACACTCCGCCTTCTGCACTCCAGCTCGGCTCTTCATGGGAGGAACTGCGACTTCTCGAAGTCGAGTATCGGTACGACGACAAGAATGATTTTCGCGTCGGCCCCGTTGATCTGACCTTCCGCCCCGGAGAGATTTCATTCATTGTCGGTGGCAACGGAAGCGGTAAGTCGACGCTTGCGAAGCTGATAACAGCCCTCTACCAGCCGACGGCTGGCGAAATATGGTTCGACGGCCATCTGATCGGCCCTGCGGAAATCAGTGATTATCGAAATAAGTTTGCGACCGTATTTGCGGACTACTTCCTCGAGCGGAAGCTTCCCTCGATCGCGGAGGATAGAAGTGAGGTCGCAACGCAGTGGCTTGAACGTCTCGGACTCGCACGAAAGGTGAAGATCGAAGACGGTCACTTTTCGACAATTGATCTCTCTCAGGGGCAACGAAGAAGGCTTGCGCTCATTGCCGCCTATTTGGAGGACCGTCCAATTTACCTATTCGATGAATGGGCCGCCGACCAGGACCCGACGTTCAAGCGGATCTTCTACGTTGAGTTGCTGCCGGAGCTCAAAAGGCGCGGCAAGTGCGTCATCGCAATCACCCATGACGACCGGTACTTCAGCTATGCCGATCAAATCCTCAAGCTTGAGAACGGGCTGCTTCTTGGAGAGGCGACCGATCGATTCGCTTCGCGCCTTCTCGGTGAATCAGCGCCGCAATGACCGACATTTGCGAGACTGCGACTGGACGGCGCGAATGATCCGAACGCCCTTCGCGTTTGCCGCCCTTCACCTCACGTTGGAACACATCCCGTCTCGTGCCCTTTTCAACCTGGAATCCTTCGGGTTAAGTAATTTTCGTGTAATCCTAGTTTAAAGTTGAATGAAGCAATCCTTCAGACACCTTGTCGAACTGCTCGATACAAGAGCGGAGGAGACGCCAAACAACGTCGCCTATTTCTTTCAGACAGGTAGCGAAGCCGAAATTCGAATCACGTATGCGGAGCTCCGTCAGCGAGCCCGGATCGTGGCGGGCGCGCTTTCGGCGAAGGAAGTGCGCGGAGAGCGTGCAGTTCTCCTTTTTGCCCCCAGCATTGAGTACGTCATCGCATTCTTCGGATGCCTCTACGCTGGCGTCATCGCGGTGCCCGCATATCCGCCGGACCCTTCACGACTGAACCGCACCCTGCCCCGCTTGCGAGCCATTTTTGCGGACGCGGGTGCCCAGTACGTGCTGACGACTTCGGATATTTTTTCGATCGCGGAGTTCTTGTTCGTTCAAGCAGAGGAGCTCCGAACGAAGGATTGGATCGCGATCGATACATTGAGCGCTACGGCCGCCGATGGTTTTCGCTCTCCCGAGTTGCGGGCAGAAACGACCGCGTTCCTCCAATACACGTCGGGCTCCACGGGCACTCCAAAAGGCGTCATTCTCACGCACGAGAACCTTCTCCATAACGAACGCTTGATCTCCCACGCTATGGAGTTCGGGCGTGAGCACCGGCTGATGGTGAGCTGGCTACCGCCGTATCACGACATGGGATTGATCGGCGGAATCCTCGCGCCGCTCTGCAATGGCTTTCCGGCGGTTCTGATGCCGCCGCTGTTGTTTTTGCAGCAACCACTGCGTTGGTTGCAGGCAATCTCGAACCACCGTGCGACGGTGGCGGGATCGCCAAATTTCGGCTTTGACCTTTGTGTCCGTCGTGTTTCGGACGCGGAGCGCGACACTCTCGACCTTTCGACGCTCGACGTTCTCTTCTCAGGTGCTGAGCCCGTTCGCGGGGATACTCTCGATCGGTTTCGCGCAAAGTTCGAGCCAGCAGGTTTCCGCTACCGCGCTTTTTATCCCTGTTACGGGCTAGCGGAAGCAACACTGATCGTGTCGGGTGGCCGTCCCGCCGAGGAGGCGGTTCGCTCCTACTTCGATCGAGAAGCGCTCGGCCAAGGCGTAGTCATCGGAGTGGATGCGACTGCTCCCTTCGCGCAGGAGCTCATTGGATGCGGACGAACGATTCTGGAACAGACCGTCGCAATCGTCGACCCGCAAACCTTGCATCCAGCGGAACCTTCACACGTCGGCGAAATATGGGTCGCCGGCGGGAGCGTCGCCCAGGGGTATTATCGTCGCTTAGCAGAGACGGAACGAACATTTCACGCGAAAATTGCGGATGACGGCCCACGCTATCTGCGAACAGGCGACCTCGGCTTCTTGCACGACAGAGAGCTGTTTATCACGGGACGGCTGAAGGACCTCATTATCGTTCGGGGTCGAAACCTTTATCCTCAAGACATCGAGCGGGCCTGCGAGTTGGCTCACTCTGCCGTGAGACCGGGCGGCGTCGCGGCGTTCTCAGTCGAAATCGAAGGTGAAGAAAAAGTCGTGGTGATTGCGGAGTTCGAACGCCGTCACCTCCCTGATCGCCGCAAGAGTTCTTCGGAGGCCGACGCGCGTGCGCGTGCGGAGCGAGATCGACGGACAGATGATCCGGAGGCTCAAGTCTTCGTTCAAGCAGCCAACATGCTCAAGGCGGACGAGAAATCGGACTCCGTGTTGCCGCCCCCCGACCCCAGCGATGCATCGCAGGCGATTCGTAGCGCGCTCATCCAAGAATTCGATCTGAAGCTTCACGCCGTAGTCCTGATCAAGCCCGGCCGCCTCCCCAAGACTTCGAGCGGTAAGGTTCAGCGGCACGCTTGTCGTCACGAGTTCATCGCGGGCAGTTTCGATACCGTCTTCGTAGAAGTCGCCTCGCAGACTGAGGCGATTGCGCTCTCCGAAGAATGGGCTCCTGAACAGGTGACGATGCGCATGGCGGTGGCCGAGTCTGCCGAGCATCGTCAAGAGATCATCGCCCGGCACCTCGGAGCTCTGATCGGAAACGCACTTGGCGTGCCGGATGCGCGAATCAAGCGCGACGTTTCACTGACGGAGCATGGTCTCGACTCGTTGATCGCGAGTCACGTCGTTGCCGCCGTGCGAACCGCTTACAGCGTCGACTTGCCATTGCCGCTCTTGTTCGACAGCGTAGCCACCATCTTCACGCTCGCGCAGCGAGTCGAGCGCACGATTCGTCAAGGCCGAACGGAAGAGCCGGTCCCTCGCATCGAGACGGACGACGAGCGTTTTTCGTTCGCGCTCTCGTTCAGTCAGGAACGGCTTTTATTTCTCGATGAGCTCGCAGGCGGTTCCGCCGCGAATCACCTATTCGCATGTTTTCGAACGAGCGGAAAACTCGACGCCACCGTGCTCGAGAAATCTCTCCGCACGGTCGTCGACAGGCACGAGGCTTTGCGCACGTGCTTCGTGACGCGAGAAGGTACGTCGGAGCAAGTAATCGGCCCCGTACCGGACCGCATTCTCGAGATAGTGGATGGAGGCTCGCTTTCGAAGCAGGAACTAGATGGCGCCGTGGATGCGTTCGCGAATGCGCTCATCGACCTCACGATGGGCCCCGTTCTGTTAGCGAAGATGGTTCGCCGGAACGATGGCACCGTGCTCCTTCTGAAGATGCACCACATCGTATCGGATGGTTGGTCGATCGGCGTCTTCTATCGCGAGCTTGGAGCTCTCTACGACGCACATCTGACGGGTGCCCCGATTGAACTGCCGCGACTCCCGATCAGGTTCGTCGACTACTGCCGCTGGCAACGAGACACCTACAGCGAAGCGCGACTAGATCGCGATCGTGCCTACTGGGTCGAACATCTCAGCAATGCAGCCCTGACACTCGAGTTAGCGACCGACTTTCCGCGACCGCCGGTTCAAACGTATCGTGGCGATCGGCTGAGCGTGGAGGTCGGCAATGATCGAATCAGCGCTGTAGAAGCGTTTGCGAAAGAGCGCGGCTCGACTCTGTTCATGGCGTTACTCGCCGTCTTTTATGTCTGGCTTTCGAAGCACTCGGGACAGCGTGACATTGTCGTTGGAACTCCCGTTGCGCGACGAACGCCGCCCGAAACCGAAAGCGTCATCGGATTTTTCATCAACACTCTCCCTCTTCGAGCGAAGTGGGAGCGAGAAGCTACGAGCGCGGACCTCCTGGGTCATGTGAAGAGCGTGGTCTTGCGCGGTTTGGAACATCAAGAGATTCCTCTCGCAAAACTCGTCGAGGCACTGAAACCGAAGCGTGATTTGAGCAGAAGTCCGCTGTTTCAATCCCTGTTCGTCATGGAAAACGCACCCGAAGAGGGACTATTGCTCGGCGGACACGAGCTCGCCCTGGACTCGGACGCGAGGAAGACGTCGCAGTTCGATCTCACACTCACGTTCTCTCGAAGATCGGGCGGCGTTCACAGCGTTCTAGAATACAACTCCGATCTATTTTCGAAGCAAACAGCTGCAAGGATGCTCGAGCACTTCAGTGTGCTTCTCGAGAACATCATCGCGAACCCAATGTCTCGCGTTTCCGACCTCTCGGTGATCTCTAACGAAGAGCGTCGCCTTCTCCTTTCGGCCTGGAACGCTGCACCGTCCGTGGTGCAAACGCGCGAGATGAGCATCGTAGACATGCTCGATGATCAAGTGCGCAAACATCCACGACACGTTGCGCTCATCGATGGCAGTGACGAGTTCACTTACGAAGCGCTGCAAGAGATGAGTGACGCCTTAGCGGCGCGTCTCACCGACTTGGGAGCCCGCGCGGAGAGAAACGTAGGCGTCTGTCTGCGACGCGGTGCCGACATGGTGATTGCGCAGCTCGCTGTCATGAAGACCGGGGCCGCCTTCGTCCCGCTCGACCCAAGCTTTCCGAAAGACCGCCTCGCATTCGTGAGCGGGGACGCCTCGCTCGTGGCGATCGTGACGGATGGTACGTCGGATGTGCTGCCGGAATCCGTGCCCCAACTTGCCGTACTCGAAAGCGCCGAAGGTCGACGGGCTCGCCGCGAAAGCACGCACGCGCTCGGCACGGCCTACGTCATGTACACGTCCGGCTCGACGGGGCGTCCGAAGGGCGTCTGCATTACCCACGCAAACGTCGCAAATTTTTTCGAAGCAATGGATGAGGTCTTCGGAACGGGACCGGGCATTTGGTACGCGCTCACCAGCATTTCGTTCGACATCTCCGTGCTCGAGCTCTTTTGGACACTGACGCGAGGATATACGGTGGTCGTAAGCAAGGAGGATGGTGGGGAGCGATCGCTGCGCCATTCGGCTGCCATTCGACGTTATGGCGTGACCCACATTCAAACTACGCCGTCTCTATTTGAGGCCATGCTCGAAGAAGATGCGGCCGTCCTTGCTCCGACGTTGAGGCACGTTCTTTTGGGAGGAGAGGCACTCCCAAGCACGTTTGCGAAGGCGGTCGTTTCGCGGACGACTGCCGCGCTGCACAATATGTACGGGCCGACTGAAACGACTATTTGGTCCACTTCGCGGGTTTTGGATGGCGGGGGGCTGTCGACCCCTGTCGCATCCATCGGAGCCCCACTAAAAAACACCTGGATTCGCGTCCTCGATACAGACGGAAATGTTTGTCCTATCGGTGTCCCAGGTGAGCTTACGATTGGCGGCGAAGGTGTATCGCGCGGGTATTGGCAACGGCCAGAGCTGACTGCCGAACGCTTCGTCCCCGATGCGAATGGGCAGATCAATGGCGACCGTCTCTATCGCACCGGTGACCTTGCCCGCTGGGGACCGGAAGGTGACTTGGAGTTTTTTGGGCGCCTTGACCACCAGGTGAAAGTTCGCGGACTTCGCATTGAGCTCGGCGAGATCGAGATGACGCTGACGTCTCATGAGGACGTCAAGCAGGCGATCGTCACCGTTCGAGAAGACGAACCGGGGAGTAGGCGAATTGTCGCGTATGTCGTCCTGAAAGAGGGCGGTCACTCACCAGACTTGCGCGAGCGGTGCCGCGAAAGCCTGCCGGAGTATATGACTCCAAACTCATTCGTCGTCCTTGAGCGGTTCCCGCTCACTCCGAACGGCAAAGTCGATCGTAGAGCGCTTCCGCGGCCAGAAACGGAATCTCCGTCAGGACGCATTCCGCCGCGAAACGATGAGGAGCGAGCGATTGCCGAGCTCTATCGCGAAATATTGGGGGTGAATTTCGTTGGAGCGGACGATAGTTTTTTCGATCTTGGTGGCCATTCGCTTTCAGCGATGCGACTCACGTCTCGAATACGAAGACGAATGGGGGTCGAGGTTCCTCTCGCGATGGTCTTCACGTCGCCTTCGGTCGAAGGTCTAGCGCGAGTGCTTGCGAGCGCGCGGCGCGTGCCATTTGAGCCGATCCCTAAGTCACCGAGGAGAGCGCTCGCTCCCCTTTCCTATTCGCAGGAACGGCTCTTCTTCCTCGAGCAAATGGAGCCTCTTGGACGCGCTTACGTCATGGCGGCCGCCTTTCAACTAAGTGGTTTGTTGGACGTCGAGGCTCTCGAGCGTGCGTTCGCGGTGCTCGTCTTGCGGCACGAAGTTTTGCGTTCGCGCTTCGAGCTCATCGAGGGAAATGTGGTTCAGGTCGTCGATGCCCCACCTCCCAAAGTGCTGCAAGTGGTGGACGCGCGGGACTTCTCTGCGGATCGATTCGAGCAGACGATTCAGCATTCTTTAAGCAAGGGGTACGACCTTACAAAGGGCATGCCGATTCGTGCAGAGGTCTATCTGCGCGGAACGAACGATCACGTTCTTTGCGTTTCGATGCATCACATCGTCTCGGACGGATGGTCCGTAGGCGTCGCTATACGAGAGTTGGCGACGTCTTACGCCTCGCCCATTGAGCGATCTGCGCATGGTGAGTTGCCGCTTCAATTCGCGGACGTCGCAATTTGGCAGCGGGGCCGGCCGTCTCATCTACTCGACGATGGCCTCAGTTACTGGCGCAAAGAGCTCGAGCGCGCGCCAGCATTCATCGAGCTTCCAATCGACAAGGTGCGTCCTCGGCTCGAGAGTCATCGAGGAGCCGCCGAGCACCTCGCCCTTTCGCCGAAACTCATGAGCGCGGTTCGCGTGCTGGCGAAGACGAGGGGAACGACTCCGTTCGTCGTTCTCCTCTCAGCATATTTCTCATGGCTATCCAAGCACGTCGGCAAACGAGATATCGTCTGCGGAACGCCGGTCTCTGGTCGAACACATCCAGACCTCGAGCCGTTGATCGGAATGTTCGTCAATAGCTTGCCCATTCGGGCGAGGTGGCCAAGTCATGCAAGCTTCATCGACCTTGTCGATCACGTCAGCGCCAAGGTGTTTCGTGCGCTCGAATACCAAGACGTACCGCTTGCGAAGTTGATCGAAGTCCTTGAGCAGGAACGCGACCGAAGTCGAAATCCACTCTTCCAGGTTCAGTTTGTTCTCCAGAACACGCCGCGAGAAGAGCTGTCTTTTGGCAGCGTTCGAGTGGTTCCCCTCGAGCGACAGCGAACGGCCGCGCAGTTCGAGCTATCCCTCGAGTGCGCGGAACGAAGCGATGGCGGCACTGACTGCGTGCTCGAATACAACACTGATCTTTTCGAGAAAAATAGCGCGCAGCAAATGTTGCAGCGCTTCTCCGTCTTGCTCGAGGCATCTCTTCGCGAACCCGAACGTAGTATGAGCGCCGTCGTTTGGTTGGACGAATCCGTTCGACGAGAGGCGTTGCGCCGATCTTTTGGAGAGGAGCGCGTCAATCGATGGAAGGGGCTCGCCGATCAACTGAGACGGGCGAGTCGCGAGACGCCCGCCGCAATTGCCGTGCGCGAAGGCGAGCGGACGTGGACCTATGCGGAGTGGGAAAGAAGCGTCTCCGCGCTTGCCGCGCAGCTGACAGCTCGAGGGGTTGGCAATGAAAGTGTCGTCGGGATCTGCATGCAGCGCAGCGCGGAATTGTGCCTCGCGGTTTGGGCGGTTCTAGTTGCAGGCGCAGCGTATCTACCTCTCGATCCGGAGCTACCGCTGGAACGTCTAAGGGGGATGGCCCGCACCGTGAACTTCACCCTGGTCACAGCGACGGCACGGCCTCTCGGAGAGCAATTCGGCAAGGAGTGCCTCGAAGTCAGCTTCAGTACTCTTGAACAAGGCGTCGTGCGCACTCTGGTAGACATTCACCCAAAAAGCTTGAGCTACGTCATCTTCACTTCTGGATCGACGGGGGAACCCAAGGGCGCGATGAATATGCATCAAGGCCTCACAAACCGCATCGAGTGGATGCAGGAGTCGTATCGGGCGAGCTCAAAAGACGTGATTCTCCAAAAGACACCTTTCAGCTTCGATGTTTCCGTCTGGGAATTTTTCTGGCCGATTGCCGTCGGAGCGACGCTCGAGGTCGTTTCCCCTGGAGCCCATCGTGATCCCCGGCACCTTGCGGAACTAATCGAACGGCGTGCCGTGACCATCTGTCACTTTGTTCCTTCGATGCTGGTCGCTTTCTTAGAGGAGATTCGACCGGGACGATGCCCTTCGCTCAGGCTCGTCGTCTGCAGCGGAGAAGCGCTCGCAGACGATCTTCGACAACGCTTCGAGACAAAGCTTCCAGGTTGTCGACTCGAGAATCTCTATGGCCCGACCGAAGCGAGCGTCGACGTCACGTCCTGGACATGCAAGCCCGGTGAACGCGGCGCGGTACCGATTGGAAAGCCCGTGTGGAATACCTCCGTTTACGTGTTGGACGATGAGCGTGAACTCGTCCCGGAGCGCATCGTCGGGGAGCTCTATCTCGCCGGTTCGCAGGTGGGGCGCGGCTATAGCGCGAATCCTGCTTTGACTGCCGAGCGCTTCCTTCCTGACAATGCGAGCGGGTCCGGCGGAGTCATGTACCGCACGGGTGACCTTGGCCGAAGGCGTGACGATGGCGCAGTCGAGTACTTTGGACGGGCCGATCACCAAGTAAAGCTTCGCGGCTTTCGCATTGAGCTTGGCGAGATAGAGATCTCATTGATGGCCTGCCCAGGTGTAAAGAACGCGGCCGTCCTTTTGCGCGGAAGTGATGAGAAGCGATTCATCGCGGCCTTCATCGTCGGCGAAGGGTTGAACGAAAGTAGCCTGAAGGAGCTTCTAGGAGCTCGATTGCCGCAGCACATGGTTCCGACGCGAATTGTGGTCGTGGATGAGCTGCCCCTTACCTCGAGCGGCAAAGTCGACCGCCGCGTGTTGGCGCAAAAAGACGTCGCCCTTTCTATCCAGGAGGTTGAGTATGAAGCGCCCACTGGTGCCTTGGAGATCGCAATCGCCTATGCTTGGAGCCGCGCTCTCGGTGCGATTCGCGTTGGGCGACAGAGCAACTTCTTCGAGCTCGGCGGGCA
>JAHFDV010000211.1 GCA_023248815.1 Myxococcales bacterium | reverse complement strand
TCTCCGTGCGCGTGAACGGCATCCACGAAGACAAGTTCGAGATCTTCGACGCCGCCAACGGCGACAGCTCGTACCGCCTCAAGTCGGACAACGGCCAGATCATCGCGCGCGGCGAGACGTACGCGTCGCGCTCCAACGCCGAGCGCGCCGTCGCCACCATCGCCGACCTCATCGCCGAAGTTCCGCCAGTCGTCGAACGCTAACGTTCGCCCGTAGACCGGGGTCGCTGACGTTCGCCCCTGGACCAGGCCGCTGACGTTCGCCCGTAGACCGGGTCGCTGACGTTCCGGTGAAAGAAGCCGCTGCTCGAGCCTTTGCGATCGAACAGCGGTTTTCTTTTGTCAGTGATCCCACCCTTTTGCCGGCAAAACTTGCAATTCCCAGGAATTCCACCACAACTTGGGACCCCGTGACGTCGCTCCGTAGCTCCAAGACCGTATGATTTCTCAGCGCTTCCGAGATCTCGTGCGTCTTCGCCTGAGTGACGAGGTCGGCCGAATCGACAAAGACGCGCCGACGAAGGTCGCGCTCGTTTATCCGTCTCCGTATGCGGCGGGGATGAGCTCGCTCGGGTTCCAGCGCATCTATCGACTCGTGCAAGAGCTCGAAGGCTTCTCGGGCGAGCGCGCATTCCTCGACGACGACGCCGAGCAAGATCTTCGCAAGCAAGAGCGCGCGATGACGTACGAGTCGTTCCGCGGCATCGATTCATTTTCGATCATCGCGACGAGCGTCGCTTACGAAGGTGAGATCGCAGGCCTCGTGCGCATTCTCGATGCCTCGGGCATACCGGCGCGTCGGGAAGAGCGGAATGAGTCGCACCCCTTCATTCTCGCGGGCGGTCCGCTCACGTTTTCGAATCCGTTGCCGCTCTCCCCGATCGTCGACGCGATCATCATCGGCGAGGCCGAAGAGATCACGCCCATCGTTCTGCGCATCTTGGAATCGGATCACTCCAAGGAGAAGAAGCTCGAAGAGCTCATGTTGGTGCCGCACGTCTTCGTGCCCGCGCTCATGGGAAGCGCGCTCCCCGACGTCGCCAAGGTCGACGACGCGCTTCTCCCGGCGTGGGCTCCCATTCGTACGAAGCATGCCGTCTTGTCGGACATGTTTCTCGTCGAAACCGAGCGCGGCTGCTCGCGCGGTTGCACGTACTGCGTCATGCGCCGTTCGACCAACGGCGGAATGCGCATCGTCGACAAAGAGCACCTTCTCTCGATCATTCCCGAAGACGCAAAGCGCGTTGGACTCGTCGGCGCGGCCGTGAGCGATCACCCGAAGATCGTCGAGATCGTCAATCACTTCGCCGATCGCGGCGTCGAGGTCGGCCTCTCTTCGCTCCGCCCCGATCGCATGACGGACGCCTTCGTCTCTGCCTTGAAGCGCACGGGTTACCGCACGTTGACGACGGCGATGGATGGCCCGAGTGAGCGCATGCGTGAGCTCTTGAATCGCAAGGCGCGCATCCGTCACCTCATCAAGTGCGCGGAGCTCGCACGCGAGCACAAGATGGATCGCTTGAAGCTGTACTTGATGATCGGTCTCCCCAACGAGACCGACGCCGACATCGACGAATGCATCGCGTTCTCGGCAGAGCTCTCGAAGATCGTTCCGCTCTCGCTCGGTATCGCGCCCTTCTGCTCGAAACGAAATACACCGCTCGACGGCATGCCGTTCGCCGGCATCGACATCGTGACCGATCGTTTGGCGCGCCTCAAAAAGGGACTGCGCGGTCGCGTCGACGTGCGCTCGACGAGCGCGAAGTGGGCGTGGGTCGAATACGTGCTCGCGCAAGGTGGACCGAAGGAAGGCGAAGCTGCGATCGTCGCCGCGCGCGAAGGCGGAAAGTTCGCCGACTACAAACGTGCGTTTGCCGCTCTCGGTGACGTCGGAACCGAAGCGCGCCCCAAACGCAGGCTCGCAATCGCCAGCATCTAGTCGACTTGGTTGAGGTTTCTAGTCGGTTCTTGCGGCGCCCCCCAATCGTGATCACGTTGGTCTGCGAACCATGACCAAACGACCTGACCCCGGTCTCGCCGCCGTTCTCTCGTTCTTTCTTCCCGGCGTCGGCCAGCTCTACAACGGCGCGTTTTTCCGCGCGATCTTCTGGTTCATCGTCACCCCAGGCCTTTGGATTGGAAGCGGCGGGACGCTGGGCTGGATCTGTCATATTCTTTCGGCGTGGACCGCGTACAGCTTCGCGAAGAAGAAGGCGTAAACGAGCCTCCACCGCTCGCGCTCGGCACCGAGCTGCCGGACGGGCTCGTCCTCGATCGCGTGATCGACGGAGATGGGCGCGTCGTCGTTTATGAAGCGGTGCGCTCGGCCACGGGTGAACGCGTTGCGCTCAAGGTTCCGCGGTTCGATCTCGAGCCTTCCGATCGCGACGCGCTTCTCGTCGCGATTCGTGCGAGCGCCAGCATCTCGGGCACGCACATTCTCCGCGTCATCGAATCCGGAGTGACGGCGGACGGGCACCTTTATTGGACGACGGAGCTTGCGACGCGCGGGAGCCTTCGAAAATATCTCGCACGAGGTGCCTTCGGTGAGCGCGACGCCGCGAAGATCATGGCGCAAACGTGCGCAGCGCTCGAAGAGGCGCATTTTCTCGGACACCCTCATGGGGATCTCCGGCTCGAGAAGATCCTGCTCGCGAAAAAAGACGACGGTCGCCCGACGATCAAAGTGAGCGATGTCGGCTTCGCGCGCGAGCTCGCGGCCGTGCTCGGTGCGCGGGTTCGTCCAACGACTGCCCCCGAGCAATTGGAAGGCGAGCTCGACGCGCGCAGTGATGTCTACGCGATCGGCGCTCTTGCCTATGAGCTCGTGGCGGCGCGTGAGCTCTACTTCGCCGCCAACGACGAAGATCTCGCGAAGAAGATCGAAGGCCAAGAGCCGAACCCCCTCTCGCTGCTCGCACCCGCGACGTCGCCGCGATTCGTGCAGGTTCTCCACAAAGCCCTCGTCAAGGTTCCTATCGAGCGTTGGCAGACCTGCCGCGAGTTCGAAGCCGAAGTGCGCGGAGCCATCGGCGTTGCTGCAGGGCCCTCGGTCATTTGGGATGCTCCCAAGCCGCGCCTTTCACGCTTTTCTATTCCTCCGAAGAAGCGCGCGCCGCTCGGCATGCTCGCCGTCGGGATCCTCCTCGGCATCATTGCGATGACCTTCTTGGCGCGTGACGTCGGCCAAAAAGAAGGCACGCCCCGCGCGAATGAATCTGCAGTTGCCACTCAAACGGCGCCGACGGCACAGCCCTCCGTCGCGACGCCGGTCATCAATTCAGCGAGCGGTGTCGTCCGCTCGATCATTCACCCAGAGACGCAGAAGAAGCCGCCCTCACGCCTCGGCAACTGATCCGTCGGAAGCGTGCGCGCCGTCATCCGAGGAGGACGCGTCTTCCGAGGGAGAAGTGGACCGTGCGCGCAGCTCTTCGGCGAGGAACGTCGCATTGGTCGTCGCGACGATGCTCTCCCACGCGATGGGGTTGCCCGTGTTCTTGATGCAGGCATCGACGAAAGCCTCGAGCTCTTTGCCGTGACCCTTGTCTTGGCGAAGCGCGCGCGTCGTCTTCGTCTTTCCCTGCTGCGTGATCGCGAGCGTTCGGAAGTTGTCGAGCACGGCGACGCGCCCTTCGGAGAAAATCTCGTAGCGCTCTTTGGAGACGGTGGGATCGCCCATCGCCGTGTACGTGAGCGTTCCCACACTGCCGTCTTCGAAGGAAAGACCGATGACGACGTTGTCCTCGCGCTCGTACCCACTGCCGGGACCGATCACGTGAACGCTGATCTCGGAAGGCGAGGCGCCTGCCCAGTAGCTCATGAGATCGATGAAGTGGCAGCCTTCACCGATGATGCGCCCGCCGCCTTCTTTCGGATCGAGTACCCACGTGCCACGCGGAATTCTTCCGGCGTTGATCCGCGCGTTCATCACGAGCCCAGAAGTGCGACCGTGGAACGTGCGCGCGATCTCTTCGGCGAAAGGAGAGAAGCGGCGATTGAACCCGACGAAGCAGATCTTCTTCGATTCGTTCACGGCCGCGTCGACGCGCGCAAGCTCTTCGCGATTGAGCGCCGCGGGCTTTTCGAGAAAGACGTGGCGACCGGCTTTGAGCGCAGTGATCGCGAGCTCGGCGTGGCTGTCGTGCCGCGTCGCAATGACGACGGCTCCGACCTTCGGATTCGTGAGCGCGTCGCGCATCGAAGGAACGACCGTTCCTTTTCCGTACCGATCGCGCGCGTGCTTCGCCGAGAGTCCGCGACCCGAAGCAAAGGCCTCGACGTGGACGTTCTTGAGCTTCGAGATCTCTGGGAGCAGCGTTCCCGTTGCGAAGGATCCCGTGCCGATGATCGCGAGTCCGAGCGAATCGCGGATGGGATCCGCGGTGACGGTCGGCGTCGTTCCGCCCGTCACTTCGAGGGCGGCGCGCTTCTCGTGCTCGGGATACGTGAGCACGACTCCGAGATGCGGCTCGCGCTTGTCACCTTCTCCCGTAATGAGCGCATAAGCGTCGAGCGCGTCTTCGAAGCGGAAACGATGCGTGATGAGGCTCTTTACGTCGAGGCGACCACTGCCGATGGCATAGAGAACGGCTTCGAGGTTGCGGCGCTCCGTCCAACGCACGTAGCCGATCGGGTAGTCGATGCCGCGCTCTTCGTAGTCGCTGTCGTAACGGCCCGGGCCGTAGCTCCGCGAGACGACGACCGAGAGCTCTTTTTCGTAATAAGCCTTGCGCGGGATTTCGAGGGGCAAAAGGCCGACGACCGAAATGCGTGCGCGATCGCGTGCGATGTCACCTGCGAGGGCAAGTGGTCCGTTGTCTTTCGAAGAAGCGGTGATGACGACGGAGTCTGCGCCGTAGCCCTTCGAAGCCGCCCGAACGACCTCGACGATGTCGTCCGTACCGGACACGCCGCCATGCGTCGCGCCGCGTGTGAGCGCGAGCTTCACTTTTTCGGGATCGATGTCGACACCGACGACCTTGCAGCCGTGCGCCGCGAGAAGCGAGACGACCATCTGCCCGATGAGGCCGAGGCCGATGACGACGACGACGTCGCCGAGCTCGGGCTTCACGAGGCGAACACCTTGGAGACCGATGGCGCCGACCGTGACGAAGGATGCTTCTTCGTCCGTCACGTTGTCGGGAACGTGCACCGCGAGATTCTTGGGAACGGCGTTGAGCTCGGCGTGATTCGCGTAGCCAGCGCCAGCGCACGCGACGCGATCGCCGACGGAGAATCCCGTGACCGAACGGCCTACTTCTTCGACGCGTCCCGCGAGCGAGTAGCCGAGCGGAATTGGGCTATCGAGCTTCGTGCGCACCGCGTCGAACGTCGTGAGCCAGCCTTCGCGCTTGCCCTTGTCGAGCACCTTCTTCACGAGATCGGGTCGCTCTTTCGCCTTCGCAAGAAGACTCTTCTTTGCGAGATCCACGATCATTCGTTCGGTACCTGCCGAGATCAGCGACGCGCGCGTCTCGACCATGATGCCGTTGGAAGGCGCGCGAGGGGACGCGACTTCGACGAGAGCCAATTTGCCTGTTCGGTAGCTTTGCGAGACCTGACGCACGATGCGTCCTCTTATCACGAACTCCGCGAAAGGAGCTGCCACTCGAGCCGCTTGTTCGTCGAAGTCGCCGTCTGTTCGAAGAGCCGCGCTGCGTTAGCCTCGGCAAAACGAGGGTAGTAGACCGCACTCGACTCGGTCACTTCGCCCGTTCCGAGGATTTCGAGATCGGCGCCCTCACGCATGCGAAGCCGCGAGACGACCGAACGGGGATCGCCGGTCCATTGATCGACGACGGAGAGCCCACGTCGCGAAAGCGTCAAGCGGCGAGAATGCACGGGCTTGGTGTCCAAAAAGCGATACCCGAAGTGCTCTGCGGCGATTGCGACCTCGCCCGTGCGCTCCGTCGTCGCGACGAGATGTGCGCGGGAAAAGCGGCCCGTTCGAAACGCCGACCAGACCTCCGAGGAATTCTCACTCTCGAATTCCAACGTATTGTGCGACCGCGTCCTTCGCGTCTCTTCACGCGCAGCATCGACGGCGTAAGAGCTCACGCCGTAGTCGACGATCGCGCGCTCTCCGCGATGCCACAGCTCGAACGTGAGCGCATCGGCGTGCACGTGGCCGGGCTGCTGGCGGTAGCCGTCTTCATCCGCGTCGAACGCGAGAAAGAAATCTCCGAGGCTCGCGATGACGAGTCCCGATCCACGAAACGTTCGAAGCTTTTGCTCGTTGGCAGGGGGACGCGCGAATCCGGCGGCTTCTGCCAGCTCGAGGACGTCGTCGATCGAGGGCGCGGCGTCGAGCGACGCGTCGCTGAAGAGGGGATACGTGCCGTCTGGCGCCCGCACGGCCGTTGCGAACACGAGTGCACGCTCGATCGTCTCGGCGAGGCGCGGAGGCAGTGCGTGATCGTGATGCGCGAGAAGCATCTTCGTTTCGAGCAACGCGGCGGCGAGATGCAGGTGATAGGAGATCGATCGCTCGGCATGAAACCCGCAGGGGAGGAACTGCTTCGGCAGCTCACGGTTCAAGATCTGCATCCCGAGATTTCGAAAGCTCGCCCCTTCGATCCCAGAGACGATCGCGCCCGCACAAAGAAGGCCGATTCCATTCTCGAGAACGTGATTGCCGAGAAGATGCACCTCGAGCTGAAACGTCACGGCCCGCGCGGCACGGACGACGTCCTCGAAAAATGACTCGGCGGCGCCCAACATCAGAGCGACGGCGAGGCGACGCGCACGAACGGAGGCGGGGAAGGGAGAGAACGCGACGGGGGCAGTCCAACGGTTCGGGAGACCTCCGCCATCGCTTCCCGCTTCGAGCGCATACGCTTCTTCGAACTCGAGCAATCTTCCGCCGAGTCGCTGCACGCGATCTTCGAAACGCGCGCGCTCGCGTTGGGCATGAAGCTGCAATCCTCGCGAAGACAGCCTTCGAAGGTGACTAGGAGGAACGGGGAGGCGTTCCCAGGCGAAGAGACGGGGCAAGAAGCGCTGCGTGAGGGGGCGGAGCGCTTGAGCTCCGATCTGTTGCGCCGTCAGCGGGAGCGTCGTTCGTAAAAGACGCGCGAAGTCGGTCTTCCCGCTTCTTCCGTTGCCGCTGCTCCCGTTCGAGGACGTCACGCGACGACTCGTTCGAGGATCTCGAGATAAGTCTTCGCGAGTGCGTTGCGATCGAACTCGCGGAGGACGTACGCGCGCGCCGCTTTTCCCATCCGTTCGCGGAGCGCGGGATCCTTCGCGAGGCGTTCGATCGCCTCACGCATGGAATCGCGATCTTCGGGAGGCGAGAAGATCGCGCCGCCGGACGCTTCGGCGATCGCACGAGCTTCGCCGTCGACCGACAAGACGATCGGGCGCTCCATTGCGAAGATCTCGAACATCTTCGACGGGATGACCGTCGTGAAGAGCTCGGTCTTACGCAGCGGAACGATCAGGAGATCGCAGGTCGCGTAGACCTGGGGCATGCGATCGCGCGACAAGCTGCCGAGAAAACGCACGTTGTCGATCGCCTCGGTCTTCTTGCGCTCCTCGAGCCGCGCACGCTCGGCGCCGTCGCCCGCGAAGATGAACGTGTGCTGGGGTAGATCCTTGGCGACATCGAGCACGGTGTCGAGGCCGTGAGCCATGCCGTGCGTGCCGACATAGCCGATGACGAGCCCTCTGCTCTTGCCCGGCGGATCCACTCGGAGCTCGGCACGGAGCTTCGTGTCCTGAGACTCCGGAACGAAGCGCGCGAGATCGACCCCATTTTTTACCACCGAAAGCTTGCTCTCGGCGATGCCGCGCTTCTCTAGATTCGTCTTGAAGCTGTCCGTGACGAGCACGATGTGACGCGCACGTCGGTAGAGCGTTTCTTCGATGAGCGTGAGCCCCCGAATCACGGGGTGCTCTTTGGGAAGCGCGCCCACGGCGACGATCGACTCGGGCCACAGATCGCGAACTTCGAGGACGAAGGGCACGTTCTTCAACGTCGCGACGATCGCACCCGCGGCGCCGCAGAGGAGCTGCGGGCTCGTCGCGATGAGAACATCGGGCTTCTTCGCAAACCATTGTCCGAAGAGAGCCGCCGAGGCCGCGTACGAGAGATAGGCGAGCGAGCGGCGGAGCTTGCCCTTGTTGGCGGCAGCGTAGATGAACGTGCGCAGCACGCGAACGCCTTGGTCGCTTTCTTCGCGAAACGTCACGCCGCGATACTTCTCGGGAATGACGCCGGTCGGATGATTCGGAAATCCCGTGAGCACCGTTACGTCGTGCCCATCACGTGCCCAAGCGCGTGCGAGCTCCGAGATGCGCGCAGCAGGAGCTCCGGGCTCGGGCGGATAGTATTGCGACAAGAAGAGAATACGCATGGGCTGTCTCGCGATGCTCAGGCGCGGGGGCCGTCGGTCTTGGGCCGCGGAGTGCCGGCTCGGAATTGCACGAGTGCATCGACGATGCGCGTCGCGGCGGCGCCATCCCAGCCGCGTGGCGGAGCCTTCTTTGGAGCCTTGTTCGCATCGCGCGAGAGCTCGAACGCACGCTGCGCTTCTTCGCGAATGCGCGCGGGATCCGTACCCACGATGACGTTCGTTCCTTCCGTCACCGTGATCGGACGTTCGGTTCCTTCGCGAAGCGTCAAACATGGGACTCCGAGCGCCGTCGTCTCTTCCTGAATTCCGCCCGAGTCCGTCGCGACGAGTGCGGCCGAAGAGAGCAGCGTCACGAAGTCGTTGTAGCCGAGCGGCTCTGCGAGTGTGACGCCCGGCAGGCTCTTCATCCGCGCTTCGAGTCCGAGAGCACTCGCGCGCGCTACGGTTCGCGGATGCACGGGAAAGATCGTCGGCAAGATCGCGCCGATGGATTCGAGCGCATCGAGCACGCGCGTAAGCGACTCTTTGGAGTCGACGTTGGCGGGACGATGAAGCGTGGCGAGAGCGAAACCGGAGGGCGTGAATCCGAAACGCGCGAGCACGTCGGTCGGACGCGAGGCCGCATAGCGGAGCGAGTCGATCATCACGTTCCCCACGAAGACGATGCGCTCTTCTTCGATGCCTTCGCGGAGAAGGTTCGGGCGTGCGTCGTCGGAGGGGATCAACAAGAGATCGCTCAACTGATCCGTGAGAACACGATTGATCTCTTCGGGCATGGTCCAATCCCGGGAGCGGAGCCCCGCTTCGACGTGCACGATCGGGATCCCGAGCTTCGAAGCAGCAAGTGCGGCAGCGATCGTGCTCGTCACATCGCCGACGACCAGGAGGATTTCGGGACGATGCGCGATGAGCTCGCGTTCGACACCGACCAAAATGCTGGCGGTCTGTTCGGCGTGAGATCCGCTCGTTCCCTCGAGGCGCGTGTGCGGCTCGGGCATTCCGAGATCGCGGAAGAACACGTCGCTCATGCCGGCATCGAAGTGCTGCCCCGTATGCACGAGGCGAAAAGGCTCATTTCTTCGCGTGAGCT
>JAHFDV010000025.1 GCA_023248815.1 Myxococcales bacterium | reverse complement strand
GGGGACGGCAGGCTTTCAAGCGACAGCGTTCGACGTTCCGAGCTCCTCGACGGCGTATGTAATCTACACATCAGGCTCCACGGGAACTCCCAAAGGCGTCGCAGTCTCGCACGCTTCACTTTGGAACTTGGTCGAGTGGCACCGTCCTCGTTTCGCCGTGACGAGAGAGACGGTGGGCACGCAATTCTCGAGCGCGGCCTTCGACGCGTCGATCTGGGAGATTTGGCCGTACCTTTCGAGTGGCGCAAAGATCGCGATCGTTCCGGATGAAGCTCGGCTCGACTCGAGCGCGCTCTTGCAGTGGTTCGTCGAGGTGGAAGCGACGATCACGTCTCTCCCGGTCTCAGTGGCGATGGAGATCTTGTCGCGATCGTCGTTCCCTCCTGGCTTGAAGCTCCGAACGCTGCTCACGGGGAGCGAGCAACTCACGCAATTTGCGCCGCCAGGACTTCCCTTCGCCCTCGTCAACAACTACGGGCCGACAGAAACCACCGTGATTGCGACCTCCATGCTGGTCCCGGTCGGCGGTTCTGGCTACCCAGGCATCGGGCGTCCCCTCCCCAATACGCAAGCCTATGTTCTCGACGCCAAGCTCGACCTCGAGCTCGCGGGCGTTGCGGGAGAAATTTATCTTGGCGGCGCCCAGGTGGGTCGCGGCTACCTGAATCGACCCGACCTGACGGCCGAGCGCTTCGTACCCGACCCCTTTTCAGCCGAGCCCGGGGCTCGCATGTATCGCACGGGGGATTTGGCGCACTGGAACCATGCGGGAGATCTCGAATACTTGGGTCGCATCGATCACCAAGTGAAGCTCCGCGGATTTCGAATCGAGCTCGGCGAAGTCGAAGCTTCGCTTGCATCGTTCGACGAGGTGAGTGCCGCCGTGGCGATGCTCCGCGAAGACATTCCGGGACAGAAGTTTCTAGCGGGTTACGTCATGCGCACGCTCGGGACGAACTCCTCGAGCGAAGACTCGTGGCTCTCGCAGCTCCGCGAAGCGCTGACCTCTCGTCTCCCCGCATACATGGTGCCGGCGACCCTAACGGTGCTCGAGAAACTTCCGCTGAATGCCAATGGAAAAGTCGATCGCAAGGCGCTCCCTGCTCCAGTCCGTTCAGGCTCCGTGGATCGCGAGATCACTCCGCTGGAAGGCGCCGCAGAAGAGGCCATTGGGCGGGTATGGCGAGACGTGTTGGGGCTCGAGCGTGTCTCCGCGGCAGACAACTTCTTCGCGATGGGCGGCGATTCGATCCTGAGCCTCGGTGTCGTATCGCGACTTCGCCAAGCAGGCTGGAAGGTGACGACGCGTTCGCTCTTCGATACGAAGACCTTGCGCGAGCTCGCTTCGCTGGCTCGGCGCATGGACGACGGAGAAGACGGCGGTTCGCGACAGGCGATTATTGGGCGCGTGGAGCTCTTGCCGATCCAACGAATGTTCTTCGAGGAGTTGGGGGCGACGCCGCACTTCAATCAGGCCGTGATGCTCCAGATCGCGGAACGCAGTCACGTCACCGTCGACCGCCTGAAGACGGCTCTCTCCGCGCTCGTTCGTCATCATGACCAGTTGCGCGCGCATTTTCAGGTCGAAGATGCGTCTGGAGAATGGACGCAGGAGATCGCGGCCGAAGGCGCATTGGAGTCCTTCTACTTCGACGAAGAGCACGTGCCAGAAGGCGTGACCGCGACCTATTGGGACGATGCGGGGACGGCACTGCAGGCTGCGATGACTTTCCGTGGACCGATGCTCCGCGCCCGCCTCTATCGTCTCGCCGACGGGAGTGCGCGGTTGCTTCTCGCGATCCATCACTTGGTCGTCGATGGAGTGTCTTGGCGCATCCTCCTCGAAGACCTGCAAACGGCGTTGGCGCTCGCCGAGCGCGGAGAGCCCATCTCGCTTCCGGCGAAGACGAGCGCGTACGGCACGTGGTCCAAATGGCTTCACGACCACGCGTCCTGGTTCGAGAAGACGGAGAACAGCTACTGGGAGAGCCGATCATGGTCGGACCTCCGTCGGCTCCCATGGGGAGCGCCAGGCATCGAGTCCGAACGGTGGTCGACGAGCGGAGCGCTGACGTCTGCGGAAACCGAAGCGCTCCTGCGCGATGCCCTCTCGTCTTACCGATTGGAGATCAACGACGTCCTCCTCTCGGCGCTCGGTCTCGTCTTGCGAGAGTGGACGGGTGCATCGACCGTCGGCTTCGAGCTCGAGGCCCACGGGCGCGAATCGGACGAAGTCGTCCAAGAAGCGGCTTCACCGCTTGCGTCGCCGCTCGATTTGTCGCGAACGGTCGGGTGGTACACGACGGCGTTTCCGGTGGTCGTCGAGCTCGGGACGGCGACGCTTGCCGGAGACGTGCTCCGCCTCGTCAAGGAAGCACTTCGCGGTGTGCCGCATCGCGGGCTGGGCTACGGGGTGCTTCGTTACGCGGGAAGCGCTGCGCTTCGAAGCGCACTCAAAGCTCATCCGCGCGCGGAAGTGGCGTTCAACTACCTTGGCCAATTCGACCAGGCGCTACGACACGACGGCCCAATGGGCTTCGCGGAGGAGAGCTCGGGTCGCAGCCAAGGGGATACGACACCTTCGCAGCACGCGATTTCGATGAACGCTTTGCTCGTCGGCGGCTCGTTGAGTGTGACCGCGAGCTTCACGAGGTCCGTCAGCCGTGAAGAAGGACGACGCTGGGTAGCTAGCTACCTCGAACATCTCCGAGCGCTGGTTACGCATGCGACGCACGTGTCGAACCGCGGAGCGACGCCCTCCGACTTCCGTCTCGTGCAGTTGTCGCAGGAACAAGTCGACGCGCTCTTGCTCGGCGCTCGCACTCGCGGGCGTGCCATCGAGAATGTCTATCCACTCACCGGGCTCCAGGCAGGACTCGTCTACGAGACCGAGCTCGCGAAGAGCGGAAGCGGAGCGCACGTTGGACAACTCGGTCTTACGCTCGTGGGAATCGAGTCTCCCAAGGCGCTGAGAGCCGCGTGGGAAAAGGTGGTGCCGCGTCACGAAACTCTGCGCGCGAGTTACGAAAGCGTGCTCGGTGGGGAGCTCGTGCAAGTCGTCCATGACGACGCCCTCGTTCCCGTAGAAGAAGGCGATTGGAGCGATCTTTCGCCTTCGGAGCTCGCGGAGCGCAAGACCCGTTACCTCCGCGAAGATCGCGCGCGCGGTTTTTCGCTGAAGGAGCCGCCACTTATCCGCGTTGGTCTCTTCTCGCTCGGGGGCGCACGGGTTTGGAACGTTCTCACCTGCCACCAGGTGGTGATGGATGGGTGGTCCGTGCCGATCCTCGTGCGCGAGGCACTCATGGCCTATTCGTCGCGGCAGCGAGGAGAGGCGCAGACCTCTGCTCGCGACGGAACGTATGGGCGGTTCTTGTCATGGCTGTCCCGTCGCGATCGCGCTCGTGCCGAAGCGACCTGGCGCGCGGAGCTCGCAGGCGCTCGCTGGGGGGCGCGGCTCTTCGGCGAGACCAGCGACTCAGAAGCGACGGCGGTGGTGGACGAGCCCTCCGTCGAGACGAGCACCTGTGGAAAGATCAAAGCAACGCTCGGAGAGGAAGCGACAGCGACGCTGCAGGCGGCCGCGAGGCAGCAGCACGTGACGCTGAACACGTTGGCGCAAGTGGCGTGGGGGCTCGTGCTCGTGGAAGAAAACGGGCACTCCGATGTCGTCTTCGGCGCGACCACTTCGGGGCGCTCTGCACCCGTGCAGGGAATCGATGGTGCGGTGGGCCTCTTCATCAACACCCTTCCGATGCGTGTGCGCATCGACGAGTCACGCCCCATCCGCGCCTGGTTGCAGGACGTGCAAGCGCGTCAAGCCGAGCTCCGAGAGCACGAGCACACGACCTTCGCGGAGATCCAAGCGTGGAGCGGCGCTCGACGCGGGGACGCCCTGTTCGACACGCTCGTAGTCTTCGAGAATTACCCGCTCGGCGAAGCAGACGCTTGGGAGCTCGGCGGGCCGCGTGTCGAGAGTGTCGAGGCGGAGGAGCAGACGACCTCCGCCGTGATGCTCACCGTGTCCGTCGGGCGCGAGCTGTCGACGACTCTCGCGTACGACCGACGCCGTGTGTCCGACGCCCAAGCTTCGAGGCTCTCCGGACGCTGGTACGAGATCCTCGAGGCTCTGCACCGCGAGCAAGCCGCGGCGGAGACGCTCGCGACGTGGCCGTCGATTGCGCGGGTGCTCGAGAGAGAAGCCGCGCTCTCGTATTGGAAGGAAACGCTTCGTGACGCTCCGCGCAGCTTGGAACTTTCGCTCGGCGTTTCGCGATCGAGCTCCGGCACACTCCAGGAGACCTCGCTCACGTTCGACCTCGTCGAGGACGACCTGCGAACGCTGGCAGAATTGGCGCACGCAGAAGGCGTGAAGCCTTTCACGGTGGCGCTGGCAGCATTCTACGTCTGGCTGCAGGCCCACACGGGGCGACGAGACATCGTCGTCGGGGCGATCGTCCCGGGGCGAACGAATGTTCTGCCGTTGCGAGCGAGCTGGAGCGAACGCACTTCGATCACCACGCTGCTTCGACAGCTCGATCGAGCCGCGCAGGAAGCGTTCCAATATGGAGAGGTTTCGCTCGAGGAGCTCTGCGCGGAGATCGAGCCGCGCGAGAACGCATCCCCGAGCGCACTCTTTCAAGTCGCTTTCTCATTCGCAAGGAACGGTGCCGACGAGCCTCGCCTTTCCGTCGACGAGCACGCGCCCAGACCTCGCGTGCGCGTTTCCGCGGAGACCGAGCTTTGCCTCGACGTCTTCCTCGGCGCCAAAGACGGAGCCTTCACTCTCACCTACGACGTCAACCGCTTCGAGACGGTGACGATGCAGCGCATGGCTGCCCGATTTCACGAGGTGCTTCGTTCGATGCGATCGACCGAGACCAGGATCGGCGCCTTGAACATTCTTCCCACGGAGGAGTCGGCGCTGCTCGCGCGTCACGAGCGCGGACCGTCGACGTCATCGAAGCCACTGCCGATCCTCGAGCGCATCGCCGCGCATGCCAAAGACCGCCCCGACGCCTTGGCAGTCGACGACGGTTCCCAGCATTGGACGTATTCGGCTCTCTCGCTGATGGCAAACCGCGTCGCGTGGGGACTCCTGCAACGCGGGATTGGTGCGGGCGACCGCGTGGGCGTCGACGGCGCCGGCTCGGCTGAGATCATCGCTGCGATTCTCGGCGTGATGACGATCGGCGCCGCCTATGTTCCTTTCGACTCGAAGACTCCGGACGAGCGCCTCGGAGGTGTTTGCAAGAGAGCCGGCATCACGACCGTGCTTTTCGCAGGTGACGCGGAGCGAAGAGCTAATGCACTGAACGCGATCGGCGTGAGCACGTTGAATGTCGGTGCGTTCACTTCGGCTCCTCCCGTCGAATGGCGCCAAGCGACCGTCTCCTCGTCGACGGTCGCCTACGTGATCTTCACCTCGGGCACGACGGGTGAGCCGAAGGGCGTCGTCGTCAGCCACGGGAACCTCTCGGGCTACATATCCTCGTTCGTAGACGCCTTCCATCTCGGCGCCGCAGATCGATTCCTGCAGTTTGCATCGATCGCCTTCGATCTCAGCGTCGAAGAGATGTTCGGGACGCTCGCGAGCGGGGCGACTCTCGTGCCACGGCCTCCCTTCGACGACGTTGGCGGATTCGTGGCTTTCGCGCGCAAGCAACGCCTCACCGTCCTCGATCTCCCCACCCCTTTCTTTCACGAGCTCGTCGACTATCTCAGCCTGGAACGAGTCGCTCTTTGGCCCGAGCTCCGCCAAGTGATCATCGGCGCCGACAAAGCTCGAGCCGAGAAGATCGAGAAGTGGAGAACCTTCGCCGGCACGGTAGCGCTCTGCGACACCTACGGTCCCACCGAAACGACGATTGTCGCCTCGTGGGCGCGCCTCACGGGCGGCGAGGGAGAGCGAGACGAAGGGATCGGTCGACCCATCCCAGGAGCAAGGATGCGCATCGTCACGGAAGAGCTCCGCAGTGCGCCGCTCGGCGTCCGTGGAGAGATCGCGATTGGCGGCATGGGCGTGTCCCTCGGCTATTGGGACGACCCCGCCACCACCGCCGCCCTCTTCCGCCCAGATCCCGACGGCGTCGGGGAACGCCTTTACCTATCGGGCGATGTCGGCCGGATGCTGTCGAACGGTTGCGTCGAGATCGCAGGGCGAAAAGACCACCAGGTGAAGCTTCGAGGCTTCCGCATCGAGCTCGGCGAGATCGAGAGCGCACTCCTTCGCCACCCGGATATCTCTTCTGCAGCGGTACTGCTCCGCGCAGACGCGCGCGAGGAGGCGTCGATCGTCGCGTTTGTCGTTTCGCGCGCGCCGACTATCGTCACGATCGACGAGGCCAAGCTCCGCTCCTGGCTCGCGATCTCACTCCCCGTCTACATGGTGCCCAGCGTCGTCGTCACCATGGACGCTCTGCCGATGACCGTGAGCGGGAAGATCGATCGCCGCGCGCTCCCCATTCCTGAAGCGACCACGACGAGCGAGCAGAAGCGCACTGCCTCCGCTCCAAGCAACGACCTCGAACGCCAACTCACGCGCATTCTCTCGTCCGTGCTTCGGCGCGAAGACGTCTCCACCGACGACGACTTCTTCTCCCTCGGCGGCGACTCGCTCTCCGCGATGCGCGTCGTGGCTCAGGTGAAGCACGTTCTCGGCATGCAGCTCGGGCTCGCAACGATGTTCGCCAATCCCACCGTTCGTTCGCTGGCCCGCGCCGTCGCGCTCGCATCACGCTCGAACACCGAGCCGATCCAGCGGAGCGATCGCTCCGAACCGATTCATCTCTCGCACGCGCAGGAGCGGATCTACTTCATCGAGCAACTCGCTCCGGGCCAGGCGACGTACAACCTCGGCGCGGGGTATCGTCTCCGTGGCAACCTCGATGCGGAGGTTCTCAATCTCGCTCTCGAACACGTCGTCCAGCGTCACGAAACGCTGAGGCTGCGCTTCGATTCTCGGCCGGACGGCGTCGTCCACGTCATCGAAGAACGGCGGGCACGTGCCCTCACCATCGAGGATGCGCGCGGGAAAGATAGTGCCGCGATCGAAAGAGCGATCGACGAGGATCTGCAGCAGCCTTTCGACTTGGCGCGGGGACCACTCTTTCGCGCGCGTCTCTGGAAGACGAACGACGGCGAGTATCTCTTGTTGTTCGCGATCCACCACATCGTCTCGGACGGGTGGTCGATGAAGATCATCGTGCGCGAGGTCGGTGCCGCCTACGAAGCGCTACGCGCGGGCCAAGAGCCGAACCTGCCGGCCCTCCCGGTGCAGTTCTTGGACTTCGTCGTTTGGCAGCGCGCGCGACTCGACGACAATCGCTTGAGGAGCGAGCTCGAATTCTGGCGTGGCGAGCTCGCAGGAGCTCCGTATACGTTGGAGCTTCCGACGGATCGCCCGCACCCCAAGGCGCAGACGTTCGCTGGCGCTTGGGTCTCGACGGTTCTCGATGTCTCGACGACGAGCCAGCTCCGAACCTTTGCCGCCGCCAATGGCGTGACGAACTACATGGTGCTCCTCGCCGGCTACTTCGCATGGCTAGGTCAGATGACGGCGAAGCGCGACATCATCGCGGGAATCTCGACGGCCGGTCGCACGCACCCCGAGATCGAGCCCCTCATCGGCTTCTTCGTGAACACCCTTCCCTTGCGTCTGCGTTGGAGGCCGGATGCGCGCCTCGTCGACTTGGCCCGTCTCGCGAAGACGGCGACGCTGCGCGCATTCGAACATGAAGAGGTGCCCCTCGCGACGCTGCTCGATGCACTCGAGCTCGACCGTGACCGAAGTCGGAGTCCGCTATTCCAAACGATGTTTCTCCTTCAAGATCCAGCGCGCGCCGAGCGATTCGGCGGCATCGAGTTCGAGCAACTGGGCGCTTCAGCGAGAACCGCGCAATTCGATCTCACGTTGTCGTGTCTCGAAGGCGACGATGGCACGCTCACGGCCAGCCTCAACTTCAACACTGCCCTCTTCGACGCGGAGACGGCGGTGCTGATGCTCGACCGATTCTCCGCAATACTGCGTGCCGGGCTCGCGGGAGAGACCATCGGCCGAGGGTTCGCTCTTCCAGCCGAAGAACGCATGACGATCGCGAAGGAGCACGATCGCGGCGTGCGCGAAGATCACCTGCGTCTTCCAACCTTCGTCGAGATGTTCCGGCAGGCGGCGCACGCGGAGGGTGACAAGGTCGCGGTGCGGTCGGGCGACGGGGAGATCTCGTTCGCCGAGCTCGCGGATCGTGCCGATGCGATCGCGCACGCCCTCGCAACGGGCGGCTTCGGCGCTGAATCGCGCGTCGGCCTTTATCTTCCGCGGTGCCCTGCGATGGTGGCCAGCGTCGTCGGGTGCGCCATGGCGGGCGCCGCTTACGTTCCGCTCGATCCTTCCCTTCCTGAAGATCGTCTTCGTTTCATCGTCGAGGATGCGAAGATCGAAGTTCTCGTCGTCGTCTCCGGAACGGACGAAAAAACACTTCATTGGACGGGCCCGCTGCTGGTGCTCCATCCGCAATCGGGTTCCATCGAGCACCACAGTCTCGCGCAGTCCCCCACGCTACGAACGAAGGCTGCGCCGAGCGACGCACTTGCATACATCCTCTACACATCCGGCTCTACGGGTCGTCCCAAGGGCGTCATGCTCACCCATGGCGGACTCGCGAGCTATCTGGATGCTGCCGCTCGCCTCTATCCACTGCGCACCGGCGGATCGTTCGGCGCGCCAGTGCAATCGACGCTTTCATTCGATCTCACCGTGACGAGTCTCCTCTTTCCCCTCGCGAATGGCCGCGCCGTCTTCCTCGTAGAAGAGGGCAACGCGATCGACGGGCTCGTGGATGCTATTCGAACGCATGGTCCCTTCGATCTTTTGAAGATCACTCCCGCCCACCTCGACCTCGTCTTGGACGAGCTCGGCTCCGCGCCGCGAGGTGTCGCGGCGTCGTTCGTGGTGGGTGGCGAGGCGCTGTCCTATGCGCGCGTGCTCCGATGGCGAGAGTCGACTTCGGCGCGCGTCTTCAACGAGTACGGTCCCACCGAGACCGTCGTCGGCTGCACCGTTCAAGAAGTGAAAGACAGCGGTACGACGGACTGCCCGATCGGGCATGCCGTTGCCGGTGCTCGCATGTACACGCTATCGCGCGAGCTCGAAACCGTTGGCTTCGGCACTCATGGCGAGCTCTGGGTCGGTGGCACGGGAGTGGCGCGCGGCTATCTCGGACGCGCAGATCTCACGGCAGAGCGCTTCGCGCCGGATCCTTTCACGAGCGATGGCTCTCGGATGTATCGGACCGGCGATCTCGGACGAATGCGTCGAGACGGCACGCTCGAGTATCTCGGACGTGTCGATCGCCAAGTGAAGTTGCATGGCTTTCGCATCGAGCTCGGAGAGATCGAAGCCGTCGTCGCAGGTCTTCCAGGTGTCGGCTCCGCCGCCGTCGCCGTCCGAACCGATCACGCGTCGCAAGGCGTGCTCGTGGCCTATGTCGTTCCGCGCGACATGGATCGAAAGCTCGATGCCTCCGAGCTCTCGACGGCACTCCGCTCGCAGCTGCCCGCGTACATGGTGCCGTCGCGGTTCGTCATCGTCGAGAGCATGCCCATGACGAGCAATGGCAAGATCGACTACGCCGCACTCGCGCGCATTCCGTCGGAAGCTTCCCTCGCCGTGCCAGCCCATTCACGCGAGGCGCCCGAAGGCGACGCCGAGAACGCGCTCACACGAATTTGGGCTCAACTCCTTGCTCTCGACGAGAGCGAAATGGATCGCAACGCGAGCTTCTTCGACGTCGGCGGCAATTCGCTGCTCGCCGTCAGGCTACGCGCAGAGATTCGCGCAGCATTCGAAGTAGACCTGTCGCTCGTCGCGATCTTCGATCAAAGCACGCTGCGAGAGCTCGCAGAGCTCATCGAGCTGACGATTCTCGAAGAGATCGAGCGGGCGGGTTGAAACTTCAGGGCGCCCTTGTGGAAGAGGCGTCATGATCGATGTTCCATTCGAAGCGTCAGTGGATGCACTCCATCTCGCTTACGCTCGCAAGGAGCTCCGTCCAGTCGACGTGGTGAGGGCGCACTTGAACCGGGTCCTCGAAAATGACCTCGCGACCTCCGGCGGAACGAGGCCTCCGTTCAATGCCATCCAAACGATCGACCCGCGTGCGGTCGACGAGGCGCTCTCTCTGGAAAGAACAGGCGAACGGGGCGGTGCGCTCTACGGGATCCCCGTATGGCTGAAAGACACCATCGATGTCGAAGGCCTTCCAACGACGTGCGGAAACGCGGGACTGCGCGAGAGCATCGCCAAGACCGATGCACGTCTCGTGAAGAATCTCCGAGAACAGGGCGCGATCATTCTCGGAAAGACGTGTCTCACTGAGCTCGGCGCGGGCCCCTCTGGCTTCAGCTCGGCGGCCGGGCGCACGGGCAATGCCTACGATCCGCGGAACACACCGGGCGGGTCCAGCAGCGGCTCGGCCGTCGCCGTTTCTCTCGACTTTGGGACGCTCGCCGTCGGTATCGACGATTGCGAATCGATTACGACGCCTGCCGCGCACAACGGGTGTGTCGGATTCCGGCCGACCTCGGGCGTCGTCGATCGCGAAGGACTCGCTGCTTTCGCCGTGTCGGATACGTCGCCCGGCCCAATCACGCGGTCCGTGGCTGACGCTGCCACGATGCTCGATGCGCTCGTTTCGAGCGACGGAACGTCCTCTCGCAAGTTTCGTAATTCAGTAGCCGACGCGTCCATCGACGGGATTCGCCTGGGGGTCGTCGAGAGTGTTGGACGATTCACGATGGCTCACGAGGAGTGCTTCGTCTCGGGAGGCGGTACTTCACTCGCTCGATCGCTCGAGACGATGCGATCGGCGGGCGCCAAGGTGGTGGACAAAGTCCGTTTGGACGGCTTCCTCTTCGAGCGACTTTCCGAGCTGGAGTATCACAACACGTTCGTCGAACACTTACGGCGACGAGCGTGCGCGCCGCGGACACCATTCGGCGTCTACGTATCGAGTCTTCGTTTTCGGGAATTGATCCTTCGTGAACCGGACTCTTGGTGGCGACTCGTGCCGTTCAAACTTCCGAACATCCACGAACGAGCCTACCGCAAGGTCGTCATTCACAACCGCGCACTCGTGACGACACTGATGGATCGGCTCGAGATCGACGCGCTCGTTGGAACGACCTCGCGCCTTCTCAGCACGATCGCGACTCTCGCGCAGCTCCCGCACCTGACCGTTCCCGCAGCCCTCGTCCACGTCGAGGAGACCGAGTTCGTGCGTCCTCCCAATTGGCACCACGGCACGATGAGGCCGGTCGGGATTTCATTTCTCGGGCGCCCCGGCGCCGACGAGGACGTGCTGCGAATCGGAGCCGCGTTCGAGCGCTCGCGGGGGCCAAGGGTGCCTCCGCCGCGTGCGCTCGCTGCGGCGAGTGCGAGCTCCGACGTCGGCGAAATCGAAGCTTTTCAAGTCGCCAAGCGCGCGATCGGCGAACAAACCTCGTCCCTTTGCCAATTCGATGGTGAAGTCCTCACGCGACCGACGTGGGAAGAATTCGCCCGCATCGTCCACGGCGCCGCGAGCCTCACGGCACCATGATGCGGCCCGGTGCCGATTCCGCCCCGCCTTCCGTATGGCAGCCATTGCAGTCGCCGTCCGTCCGTTCGCTGGCCATCACGCGCGTCTTTCCATTCGCCGTAACGCGCGGGCGATAGGGTTTGCTGATGGTGGTATTCAGCATGAAGTTGCCGGCTCCGTTGACCTTCGCCGAGATCTCTTTTCCTTTTGCATCCGGCGGGGCGCCGATGGCGCGTGCGACGATTCGTCGTGCTCGTCGGTGGCTCCCTGGCGCTACTGATTTCGCTCCTCATGGGACGCCTATCCGGCCAATTCCTGTGACGATTGGAGCGCCAAAGAGCGGCGACTTCCGTGTCTTTACACTTTCTTGATCCCCGCTCGTCGTCTTCTTACGAAATCTTGATGCCCTAGGTTCAACACTCTCCTCTTGGAAGCGAGGTGTTGCGTGCGTACCGAGGATCGCGAGGAAGAAGATTCGGCGGACGCGTGCACCCGCTCCAATGCGAGGAGCGCTCCGTGCTGAACCGTCTAAAGTCACTTCTCTTCGGCCCACCGAAAGACGTCCGAGATCCCGACGCCTTTCACAAGCTGTCGCTCGTCGCCCTACTCGCTTGGGTCGGCCTCGGCGCAGACGGGCTTTCATCGTCTGCGTACGGTCCCGACGAAGCGTTTCGCGCGCTCGGGGAGCACCAAGGACTCGCTTTTTTTCTCGCGCTCGCCACTGCGGCGACGGTCTTCATCATCAGCTACGGCTACAGCCGGATCATCGAACAGTTCCCGTCTGGCGGCGGTGGCTACGTCGTTGCTTCGAAGCTCCTTCACGAGCGCGTCGGCGTCGTGTCGGGTGCGGCACTTCTAGTCGACTACGTGCTCACGATCGCGATCTCCATTTCTAGCGGCGCCGACGCGATCTTCAGCTTTCTGCCTCCGGCATTCCTCTCTTACAAGCTCGCGCTCGCGATGAGCGGCATCGTCATCCTGACGGTCCTCAACATTCGCGGGGTGAAGGAGTCCGTCTCCTCTCTCGTGCCGATCTTCGCGATCTTCCTCGTCACCCACGCGATTCTGCTCGCGGTCGCCATCGGCGGACATGCCGGTGAGATTGGCGCCGTGTCCACCGAAGTGCACGCCAACGTGCTTCGCACTTCGAGCGCGCTCGGAGCATTCGGCGCCCTGAAGCTCTTCGTGCATGCCTATTCGATGGGTGGTGGCACCTATACCGGCATCGAGGCCGTCTCCAACGGCGTCGGCATGATGCGGGAACCGCGCGTGCAGACGGCGAAGCGAACGATGGTGCTGATGGCGCTCTCGCTCGCGATCACGGCAGGTGGCATCCTCCTCGCGTATCTCCTCGTGCATGCTTCGCCGGAGCCGGGAAAGACGATGAACGCAGTTCTTCTCGAGCGCGTTGCCGGTGCATGGACCATCGGGGGCGTGCACGTTGGAAAGGCGTTCATCATCCTCGCGCTCTTCAGCGAAGGCGCGCTTCTCTTCGTGGCCGCGCAAGCTGGCTTTCTCGACGGTCCTCGCGTCATGGCGAACATGGCAACGGACTCGTGGCTTCCCCACCGCTTTGCGGCGCTCTCGGATCGTCTCTCGATGCGCAATGGCGTGATGATCATGTCGCTCTCGGCGTTCGCCGCGCTTCTCTACACGCGCGGTGACGTCTCCCGTCTCGTCGTCATGTATTCCATCAACGTCTTTTTGACGTTCAGCCTTTCGAATCTTGCGATGGCTCGCTTTTGGGTGCGCCACCGCAAGACCGAGAAGAAGTGGCCGAGTCATCTCTTCGCGCACGGCCTCGCGTTGCTCCTCTGCGCGACCATCCTCACGATCACCATCTTCGAGAAGTTCACGGAGGGCGGTTGGATCACGCTCGTCGTCACGACGCTCCTCGTCTTCTTGTGCTTCGCGATCAAACGGCACTACCAGCGTGTTGCCGGCGCTCTTCGGCAGCTCGACCTCGCGCTTCCCTCACCGGTCGACGTGGACTGTTCTGCCGAGCTGCAAGCAAGCCTTTCAGGTGTCGACTTCGCGGGCGGCCCGACCGAAGGGCTCCTCGAGCATCACGGCAATCGTGACCCGGACCCCTCGCGCCCCGTCGCGATCTTGCTGGTCGGCGGCTACAGTGGGCTCGGACGCCACGCGCTGCTGACGCTCCTCCGAATGTTTCCCGACCACTTTTCGGGCGTCGTCTTCGTGAGTGTTGCCGTCGTCGATTCCGAGTCGTTCAAGGGCGCCGATCAGGTCGATGCGCTGGAGAGGCGAACGCGCGATCATCTGCTCTGCTATGAGCGCTACGCCGAGACGCTCGAGCTACGGTCCTCGAGCGCGTTCTCGGTGGGCACCGAAGTGGCGGTCGAGGTCGAACAGATCGCGGCCGATCTCGCCAAGCGCTATCCGCAGGCGCTCTTCGTAGCCGGTCAGCTCATCTTCGAAGAAGACACGCTCTTCAATCGGCTCCTCCACAACGAGACCGCCTTCATGGTCCAAAAGCGCCTCCAGCATCTCGGAATGCCGATGATCGTCGTGCCCGTGCGACTCGACATGAACGCGCATGCGCCGAAGGTGAGTCTGCCCGCGCTTCTCGTGGAAGAAGGGGCTTAGCCGACCACGTAACTACCAACTTCCTCTCGCGGGCCTCGCGCGCTGAGTCGTGAAAACTCGAAACACACGACGTACGGGACGCGTATTCTTGGTCGATGATGGTGCTCAGCTCCACCGCCGTGTCGGTGCTCCTCGAGGCTGCTGAAGCGGCCGGTATTCCGAGGAGTCGACTGCTGGACGCGAGCACGCTCGATCCTTTCCAAGTCGAGTGGTCGCAGTACGTGGCGATCGTGGAGCGGCTCTCCCACCTCGTCGACGGAGATCGCGCGCGACTCCGCGACATCGGAGGAAACGTAGCGCGCGTCCCGGCGCATGTCTTCGTTCAGCGCCTCGCAGCCGACATCGTGACTCCGCGCATGCTCTACATCGCCGGGCAGCGATGGTTTCATCCCGCCGTCTACCCGCATCTGCCGCTCGTGGTCGACATCGTGGGCGCGCAGCGCGTGCGATGCGAGCTCGCCATTCCCGAACCGTATGCTCCGTCGACGCCGCTGTTTCACCTCTTCGAGGGCGTCTTTCGCGAGCTCCCTTGCTTGCTCGGCTTGAGCCGCGCCACGATCGTCTCGAGCGAGCTCACGCCGCGACGCCTCTCCGTTCTCCTCGACCTTCCTTCTGCGCCCCCGCTTCTGGCGCGCATGCGCCGTTCGATCCGTTCCCGTTTCGGCGGACGGCAACGCGTCGATCTTCTGGAGCGGCAGCGCACCGAGCTCGAGAAAAGCATCGAAGAGATGCGTCGCCTCAGCGAGGAGTTTCAGCGACTCCTCGACGACCTACCGGATCCGGTCGCGATCCTCCGCAACGGCGCTTTCCTTTGGGTCAACCGGACCATGCTGAAGACACTCGGATACGAGCAAGCGAGTGACCTCGTCGGATTTTCCGCGACCAAATTCGTTCACGAGTCGTCTCTCGCCCTCGCGACCGAGAACCTGCTGCTTCCCATCGGTGGGCGGATTCACCCCATCGAAGTCCGATTCAAGAGACGCGACGGAGAGATCGTCCTTTGGGAGATTTCCCCTCCGCAGCGCATCGTATTCGGAGGCAGCGAGGCGCGTCTGATCGTCGGACGCGATGTAACCGAGCGCGTCCGGATGCAACAGCGGCTCGTGACGGCGAATCGGCTGTCGTCGCTCGCTCTCCTTTCGGCGGGCGTCGCACACGAGATCAACAATCCCCTCGCCTACACGCTCGGAAGCATCGAGAACGCACGGCGAAGCCTCGAAGGCCCTGCGCCGGATGCAACGCAGGCGATCATGGCGCTCGACACGGCGCTCGAAGGCATCGAGCGCGTGCGCAGCGTGGTCCGCGACTTCGGCATGCTCTCGCGCCCCGACGAGCGTTCGGCGCAGGTCATCGACGTTCGCAAGATTCTCGACTCCACGCTGACACTTGCAGGCAAAGAGATCGAGGGCCGCGCACGTGTCGTCCGCGACTATGCGCCCGTGCCAGAGGTGCGCATGAACGTAGCGCGGCTCGGACAGGTATTTCTGAATCTGATGGTGAACGCCGTCGAGTGGATGCCGGAAGCGAGCGAAGACAACGAGCTCCGCGTGCGGACATTCACCGATGCCGGCGGAGAGCCCGTCGTCGAAATTTCCGACACGGGCGCGGGTATCCCGGCGGAGCTTCTCGATCGCGTCTTCGATCCGTTCTTCACGACGAAGCCCGATGGCCAAGGCACGGGGCTCGGTTTGGCGATCTGCCATCGGATCTTAACCGAAGCTGGGGGCGAGATCAGCGTCGTCTCGACGCCAGGACGAGGAAGCACGTTTCGGCTCGTACTGCCGCGCGCCGGCGAGGTGGCTCAGTAGCGGGGCGAACTCCGCCGGGATTGCCGAAGCCGAATTTGGAACGCTTCACGGGCTGAACGGAGCGAGCTCTCGAGGATGACTCCCGTTTGGAAGCTGAAAAAAGCGATCACCATCACGCTCGCTGCGAGAATGGCGAAGGGGAAGCGTCTCACCACTCCCGTCGTCACGTAGTCGTAGATGGGCATCGAACCAAAGAAGAGACCCAAAAGGCCGAAGACCAAGGCGACGCAAACGAAAAAACGAAGAGGGCGGTAGTCGCGGAAGAGAACGATGAGAAAGCGAAGGATCCGAAAGCCGTCGTGAAAAGTCCGGAGCTTCGAAAATGACCCCTTCGTCCGCTCCTGAAACGGCACGGGGATTTCGCTCATCAAAAATCCCTTGTCTGCGGCCTGGATCGTGAACTCGAGCTCTAGCTCGAACCCACGAGAGAGAATGGGCACGTTTTCACAAAAGCGACGCGAAAAGAGCCGCAGCCCCGAGAAGAGATCGTGGCTACGGTTGCGATTGCTGGTTTGGATTCCGTCGACGACACTGGACATAGGGAGCCATCCCACACGAGGAGCGCATTCTCGATACGCGCGACCACCTCGACCGCGCGAGGCGGGTGTTGCGACGCGCCGACGCAGACCTTACTCACGCGAGAACAGTGCGCGACCTGAAAGCGGCACGGGATCTTCGGCCACATTCAAAATTAAACGCGCGATTCCTTAAAGCGCTTAAGTGCGGCCGTCGTCCGAGGGCTGCAGGGTCGGAGCGCTTCGTGCGCCATAGCGTGAACGACCGACCATCGCGCGGGCGCGTGGAGCTCACGTTTCGAAGGTCATTCGGAGGCCGGGACTTCCTCCCACTTCGGAAGCCCGCAGTGTCGATACTTCTCGATGGTCACGTGCCGAGGCCATCGTTGGCGCACGGATCTCCTGACTGCTAAAGTCGGTGATGCCGCCCATCGCGCAGGAGCTCGCAGATACTCTCAGCTTGGGGTCTCTTCTCGACGAGGTTCGGCGGAGATTCGGTAGCTACGAGCTCGTAGACCATTGGACGCAGGGCGAGTTTCACCACGACGTCGTCATTCGCATTTCGAGCGAAGATCGATCGCTTCCCGGCGCCGTCCTCGTCGTCGCCACGAACTGCAATGCCGGCGTGAAAGAGACGCTCTTCTTCGACACCATCCCCGACCGCGATGCACTTTGGCATTGGCGCTGCCCTCACGTGAACGACTTTTCGGGAACGCTCCCCGCGATCCTCGCCCGCGCGGTCACGTCGCATTGGTTCGACCCGTGCGATCTCCTCGTTTCGAATGCACGGAGCGAGTTGCGTGAAGAGTTCCGCGAACGCCAGGAGGGTGGTGGATGGCAGATGAATCGCTCGGCACGTGGGACCGGTCAGAAGTAGCTACACGTCCTCCACGAAGCGCAGTTCGCAGTCCAAGCTGTAGCCGGACCCGTCACGCACGATCGGCGCGCTTCTCTCCGGGTGACTGCCGACGAGGCGTGACTGCGTCGGATCGCCTCGCAAGGGACGAATCGCGACACCGCGGGCGACACGCTCTCGCGCTACTCATTCGCGAAATCGGCCTAAATCACGGCGCTTTCAAGATGCGTCGGAGGGCGAGCGAGCAGTTGGAACGCCTCTGCTGCCCGCGTTTCGCATCTCGGCAAGATTCCTGCATCCCTTCCTTCTTCGGGCTCGCAGATCTCTCGAGTTCGCGGCGCCTCATGAAAGGAAGATCATCATGAAACGAAATCAAGACGACACGATCGCGCGTAAGAACGATGCTGCGGAGCGGAGCTCAGCAGAAGTCACGCGGGAGACGGAGGATCGCGGCGGTCGAAAGACGGCCTCGACGGCGAAGAGGCCGAGCGGCCCCAAGCGCGAACCGCGCAACGTACGCGGAAAGACGACGAAGGCCACGGCTGCCCTGGAAGACACGCGTCCCAACGCGCGACCGTCTCGCAAGTCGACGCGTGGCTCTTCGAATCGCGCCAAGCCCGACAGCAACCTGCAGCGAAGGCAAACGCGCAAGGTTACGAGCCCGAAAGCGCGCGCAGCCCGCGGTGCGTGACTAGTGAGTCATGTCGGAAGCTGCGTCAGGCGCGCTTGCGGTGCAGATCGGCGACGCAGCTACACGCCTTCCACGAAGCGCAATTCGCAGTCCAGGCTGTAACCGGATCCGTCGCGTACGATCAACGGTCCCAGCAAGCTCTTTCGTAGAAAGGCGATGGCGACGCGTACGCGATTGCGTCCCGATGCGGGCATCATCTCCTCGTCGGGCCAACCCGCACGAACGAGCTCTTCGTCCGTGACGGGCTGACGCTTCGCGAGAGCCAGTGCGAAGACGATTCTCCGCATTGCAGTCCGTCGCGTTAGGTCGAGAGAAATCCGACCGAGTTTGAGCACACCCGCGTCGCTCGTCAGCGTCAGCTCCGGCCGCTCCGACACGGGCGCCGTCGAGTATTCGCGCAGTCCGAGCTCGCGAGAAAAGAGGGAGAGAACGTGGCGTACGTCGGCGCTCGCCGAGAGCGGCGCGGTCCCAAAGGAGTCGGGTCGCAGAACTTGGTTTAGCGCCGCCTGAATACGCTCTTGTGCTGCGCGGTCACTCGCGGGCCAGCGCCGAAGCTCGTAGCCGATCAGCATGATCTGCACGATGTGGCGCGCGTGTGCCCCATCTCTCGCGCCATAGGCGCGCTTGGCGAACTCGTCTGCGGACACCGTCAATCCGAGCGAGGCATCCACCACGGCAGAAATGGCCAGAGCAAGCGCCCTCGATCCATCGTCTTCGCCGAGCACGAGCGCGTGCGAGACGGAAACCTTGGCGCTCTCGAGATCATTTTGCGTGAGCCACAAGAGCGCTTCCCGCACGTCTGCAAATGCGACGATCGCAGAGCGATTGGTGAGCGCCGCGCGTTCGCGAGCGAGCGCTATCTGCGCGTGCGCCTCGGTGTGGCGACCGAGCATCATGAGCGCGTCGGCGCGAAGGCCGAGGAGCACGCCAGAGCGATCGGTGAGGCCTTGATTCGCGGCGAGCCCCTCTCGCGTCAAGAGAAGCGTTTGCTCGAATTCTCCCGCATCGTAGTGCATGTACGCGAGGACGAGCGTCACCTGCGCGAGCGACTCCGTATCGGACGCCCTTCGCGCGAGCTCGAGGGCACGCATTGCGTAGTGTCTGGCGTCGCGGATATGCCCTGCATAGCGCGCGACCTGCGCCATCCACGTTGCCGCCTTGCATTCCATCGGTCCTTGCCCGGCGAGTGCCAGAGCTTCGTCGACGCGGTCATAGGCCTCGTCGTGCCTGCCCACGACCATTAGACAGCGTGAAAGCGCAAGGGCGCCTTCGATCTGTTCGGCTTCGTCGAGCTCTGGCAGGGCGCACGCTCGCTCCGCGAGCATTACCGCATCTCCTGGGGCACCGAACATGCGCGTCACGGTGCATTCGGTGAGGAGGGCCGCGTGTTGCGTATGAACGTCGGCTTCGGCGAACGCATGTGTCGCGCGCGCCGAGCTCCGCGCTACGAGATAGGATGCGGGAGCTCCCCCCGCACGGGCGATGGTTGCGAGCGCATCGAGCGCATCGAAGACGGTCTTCGCGTCGACGGAGACGGCTCCGTCTTTCACCGCGATGGCTTCGAGGTCCGGCCGAAGCTTCTCGAGCTCGTTGAAGGCATCGGCGCGCGAGGGTCCGAGAAGCAGCAAGACAAGATCCTTCGCGGCGCGGACGACGTCCGCTGCATGACGCAGATACAGCGCACGGTTGCCACCGTCGTTCTCGAAGGCTCGGCGCGCGTATTCTCGAACTGGACGAGGAAGGCGAAACGCGCGTCCCTCGCGATTTTCGACGAGGAGCAGGCTGTGTTCGACGAGGCGTTCGAGCTGCTCTTCGAGAGCCAAGAGATCCGCGAGGAGCAAGCGCTGGGCGGCCTCGACATCGAACGAGCGTGAAAAGATCGCCAATGCCGCGAGGGTCGACTGCAGATCCGGAGGAAGGAGATCCCAGGAGCGCCGCATCGATTCGTCCAACGAGCCGGCCGCCTTAGGCTCCAGCATGACGTGCGCGAGACGTGCGCTCGTCCAATCCAACCCCATCGTAGACAGCTTCTTCGCGGCAAGCTCCAAGGCGAGCGGAACGCCATCGGCAATCTGCAGGATCGCTTCCAACTTCTCGCGCGAGCCCGTCGCACTCGTGAGCTCCTCGCGCCCCACGAGGTCTATCCGACCGAGAAGAATCTGCATCGCCGCAGCAGAGCCCTCGGGCCCTTCGAGCGCATTCACCGTGAGCGAAGACGCGTCCGGAAGGTTCACTCGGATGCGCGACGTGAGAATCGCGAAGGGTGCGAGGGCGACGAACGGCGCGAGCGCATCGGGCTCGCTGGCGAGACCTTCGACCCCATCGAGAACGATCGTACGAAGCGAACGCGACTCGAGTCTCTCCTCGAGCGCGGGGAGACTACGAGGTTCTTCGGGACCGATCGCGAGCGCAATGGCGAACGCCTGCGCCATCTCGTCTGCGTTCTTGGCCTCGGAGCAGTCGACCAACAAACCGCCTTCGTCGCGAAAGAGATGTGTGCGCGCAAGCGCAGTCTTTCCGATTCCCCCCTGCCCCGAAATGACGAGAGGAACACCCGCTGGCCCATCTTGCCACTTCGCAATTGCCGCCAGTTCGACGCTACGACCGAGATGATGGCTCGGGGTGGGCCGCACGATCTTCAGCTCGTTTCGGGCTGTCATACTCAGTGAATATCATCGTCCGCCCTTGCTCAAAGCTATCTAGGAGGACGAAGCGATCTCTTTCGCTGCATCGACGACGAGCGCGCGTAGCCAACCGTGCGCTGGATCGCTTCGGTAGCGCACGTGCCACCCCATCTCCAAAGGGAAGGTTCCGAGGTCTACGGGCGTGGGGACGACCTTCAGCCGACGGTCCTTCGCGAGGCGAAGGCAGAGGAGTCGCGGCAGCGTCGCGCAATAATCCGTCACTGCGATGATCTCGGGGACCGCCAAGAAATGCGTGACGGAGACCGCGACATCGCGGCGCAAGTTTTGGCGCGCGAGTGCCTGAAAGAGGCCGGCCCGTAGTCGACCGGACGGCAGCACGTTGACGTGCTTCATCTGCTCGAAGTCCTTCTTCGACATCTTCGTTTTGATTCGCGGATGATCGGCGCGCACGACGCACGCAAAGCCTTCGTCCATGAGGTGCTGCACGACGAGATTCGGCGGGGGTTCCGTGATGCGTCCGAGTACCATCGACGTCTGGCCCGAAGTGACACCCGTCTCCACGATGTCAGCGCCAAACGGCACGAGACGCACCTTTATTCCAGGTGCTTGGGCGCTCAAGCGCGCGACGATGGCCGGCATGAGCACGAGCTCCACATAGCTGTTCGGCGCCAACGTGAAGACCTGTTTCGCCGCAGCAGGCTTGAAGTCTTGCTGTCCGAGGATGAGCGCGTCGAGGCTCGCGAGCGCTGCCGCTATCGATGGCAAGAGCTCTTCGGCTTTCGATGTGGGCCGCATCCCGTAGCGCTCACGGATGAAGAGGGGGTCCCGGAGCGTGGTGCGGAGGCGTGACAGCGCGTTCGAAAGTGCGGGCTGCGTAATTCCCAATCGCTCGGCGGTTCGCGTGACATTTTGCTCGTCCATGAGAGCGACGAAGACGCGGAGGAGGTTCAAGTCGTACTGCAGCACGTAAGATATCTTTCAAACTTATATCTAACATTCAATGAATATATTGGCTGAATGTATTGAGGGCGCGCATTCTCTCTTTGTCGACGCCTCGTTGGTCGTCGACGACGAAACCCTTTCACTGAAGAGAACGACGATGGCCCTCAAAGATCTTCTTCCCGGAAAACTCGGATTTGGAACGGCTCCTCTCGGAAACATGTTCCGCGACATTCCGAACGCAGAGGCGCGCGAGACGGTCGACGCGGCATGGAACGATGGGATTCGCTACTTCGACACCGCCCCGTTCTACGGCGCAGGACTCGCGGAGATTCGCCTCGGCGAGGCGCTCGCAGAGAAGCCGCGCAAAGACTACGTGCTGAGCACCAAGGTCGGCCGAATCGTCCTCGACGAGTTGGAAGACGTGAGTGCTCGCGATCTCGGGGAGAAAGGCGACGTGTTCAAACATGGGCGCGCCAACAAGGTCGTGAACGACTACTCGGCCGACGGCACGCTCCGCTCGATCGAAGGAAGCCTGAAGCGCCTGAAAACCGACCACGTCGAGATCGTCTGGGTGCATGACGTCGCGCAGGACTTCTACGGCGATGAATGGCTCTCGGTATTCGAGCGCGCGCGCAAAGGTGCCTTCAAGGCGCTCGATCGCCTGCGCGATGAAGGAGTGATTCGCGCGTGGGGACTCGGTGTCAATCGCGTCGAGCCGATCGAGCTCCTCCTCGCGCTCGAGGGACCCAAGCCCGACGGCTTCTTGCTGGCAGGGCGCTATACGCTCCTCGATCATGATCGCGCGCTGCAGCGCGTGATGCCAGACGTGGCGGCGCGCGGTCTCGGGATCGTCGTCGGCGGCCCCTACAGCTCGGGCGCACTCGTCGGTGGTCCCAACTTCGAATACGCGCCGGCGCGGCCAGAGATCCTCGCTCGCGTTGCACGCATCAAGGCCATCGCCGACCGCCATGGCATCAGCATGAAAGCCGCCGGCCTCCACTTCGCTCTCGCGAATCCCGCGGTCGCCGCCGTGATTCCAGGCGCGAGCCAACCGTCTCGCATCGCCGAGGATCGCGCGGCGATGCGCGAGATCGTTCCCACGGCCTTTTGGTCGGAGTTGCGAGAAGCGGGACTCGTGAACCGAGACGCGCCGCTACCGCTTGCTCGTTGAGGGTTGGAGATCTGGCAGCTCTCGTCCCCTACGACGAAGAGTCGCTCAGCCGCGCGGCCGCTCTTCTTCCCGACGCGGATCTCGGCGAGGCATCCTCCGCCCTCCTCCACGCCTCTTCGGCCGCGGCGCGGTCGCCGAGCGCGAGGTGCCCTTCACCGAGATAGAAGGCGCGCGCGGCTTGACTGAACGCGTTGCCTCCGCGAGCGAGCGATTGTTCGAGAAGCTCCACGCCTTCCTTCGCTTCGCCAGCGACCACGAGCGCCGCACCACGCGTGCCGAGCTGGGCTGCGCGCAGATCTTCGTTCGTCGCCGCTCCCGTGATCTCTTCCGAAGCCTCCAGCGACTGACGCGAGACGTCGACCGCTCGTCGCCCGTCTCCGATTTCGGCCAGCGACCACGCGAGGTTGTTGAGAAGAAGCGGGAGATAGATCGCTCCGAGTCGATCTCTTGCGATCGATTCATAGAGATGAATCGCCTCGGCGTGCTTGCCTTCCCCTGCCAGAACGTGGCCTTCGGTCAGATGAAGGAGCTCGATCGTGGGAGGAGAATAGGAATACAGCTCGCGTAGGTCACCGATCGTGGTGCGCGCCGCCGGGTAGTTTTCCGCTTCGATCGATCGTTGGAGATGCGAGAACGCTCGCTTCGCAACGAGCGCGCCGAGACGGGCCTTCGAGACGATCGCGAGCACGAGCCCGAGCACTACGAGGACGAATCGCGCTTTGGGATCGCTCGTGACGACGAGAGCCAACGTCCCGATTCCAAACGCGATGGCTAGCTGAAGAAAGTCCACCTTTCGAGAAAGCTTCATGCGCGCGCACCTTAGCTGTGCCGAGCAAATGTGAAAACCCCGAGAGAGAGCGCCGGAACGTGACGGCCGACGTCAATGCGCTAGACGCTCTGCATGGCCGGCGATCCAGCACGCAAACGCGCGACCTGCGATGATCTGTTTCACATTCCGGAGCATCACATCGGACAGATCATCGATGGCGACCTGTATGCGCATCCGCGACGCGCATCGAAGCACGCGCAAGCCTCGAGCGCTCTTGGTGAGGAGCTCGGTCCCCCATTCAAAAGGGAAAAGGTAGGACCCGGTGGTTGGGTGAATCTCGACCCCATGCTTGCACGTCAAAATCCGCGCTCTTTGCGGTCACCTACCCATCGAATGTTTTCGCTGCGTTGCGCCTGACCAGCCGCGCGCTATAGAGGCGCTCGGCTCGATGGATCTGCTTCCGTCTCCTCATGATCGCGGTGACCTTCTCGAACGCCTTGGTTCGCTGATCGAGGCGTGTGGATTCGAGACGTTCGTTCGCTCTCCCCTCCTCGAGCCGAGCACCAAGTATTTTCCCGACTCGTGGGAGCCGAGTGCACGCGGGGTTCGGACGCTGAGCTTGCGTCTCTTGCGTTACGCCGAGCTCGATCTCGATGCGGTCGTGACGCTCCACGAGCCCGACGAGGTGCCTGACCTCGCGCATGGCGACGCCGCGGCGTGGTTTTCTGGAATCGACGGAGAGGCATGCCTCTTCGGAGCGAACACGGCACAACTCGAGAGCGAAGACGGAATCGTCGGCACCATGTGTCATGAGATCGCGCATGCCTACCGGCGGTATTTCGAGCTCGAGGGAAACGTCGTTCAGCTGGAAGAAGAAAACACGGATCTCACGACGATCTTTCTCGGCTTCGGCGTTCTCACGACCAACAACACGTATCGCTATCGCAAGACCGGTAACTACGAGATGACGCAGTGGTCGACTTCACAGGTCGGCTACCTTCCGCCGGAAGCGATGGCATTCTTGCTCGGGGCGCAGGCGGTCGCGCGCGGCATGAACAAGAGCGAAAGACGACGCGTCGAAGGCCTTCTCGAGGCGAATCAAGCGGCTTCTTTTCGTGCGTCTTGCGAGGAGCTCGAGAAAGACGTGGACGATCTTCGGCGCCGGCTTTCGATTCCTCCCATCGAAGCGTGGCCTCCCGTTCCGGAGTTCGTTCTCCCCGCATTGCCTAGCGACGCGACGTTCAAACCGTCGAAGGACGCTGGGCGTAAGGCACGTAAACGGTGGAACGTCGGGCAGAACGTCTTTCGGATCCGGCGTACGAAGTGGAAGCTCTACACGACCTCCGGTATCGGCATCGCATTCGCGATCGCAGTCGCCGCCGGGTTCGGGTTTCGTGCTCTCTTCACCGAGGAAGTAGCCCCGCGCCTCGTCTTGGTTACCTGGCTGGTCGGGATCTTCGCGGCCTACCTCTTCGGCCTCACGCGTCACGACGACTTCTGCTCTGACGTCGATTGCGGGGGACCACTCACGAAGGATGATTCCACGTGCGCGCGCTGCGGGGGAACGGTTCGCGGCGTGCTGCATTCACAGGGGGATCGCCTCGATGCCGAAGAGGTCATCGCAACGGGAGGCTCGCTCGAGAAGTTTCAGAAAGAACGCTCGAAGGTCGCCTGGAGGGCGTATCGAAAGGCGGCTCTTCTTTGCGTAGGCATCGCGAGCGTGATCGCGCTCTTGCGCTTTGGAGAAGACATTCCGTTTCCGTGCGACGTGCGAACGGTGAAAGAGGCGCGCAACCCGACGT
>JAHFDV010000024.1 GCA_023248815.1 Myxococcales bacterium | reverse complement strand
GATCTCCTTCGCCGCGGATCTCTCCGCGAATTTGCATCGAAGGGCCGATGATGGTTCGTTCCGCCATTGAAATCTCCTTAGTCTGATCGCCGAATCAAAGACGGCTGTTCAAGTATCCATGTCGACGTTGCCCTTGAACTGGGCTCCGTCTGCGATCGTGATGCGCGTGGCTTTGACATTGCCGATGACGCGCGCGCCGTTCTGAAGGTCGACGCGATCCGATGAAACGACGTTTCCGGTGACGGAGCCCGCGATCGCCATCGCGCCGCCTTGGATGTCGGCTTCGACATGGGCGCCACGCTCGATGGTGACACCGCCCCGCGCCGAGAGCTTGCCGCGAACGGTGCCCGAGACGGTGACTTCGTCATCCGAAACGACTTCGCCTTCGATCGTGATTCCAGGTCCGATGATCGTTGCCGACATGATTCGTTCTCCTTCGTTCCCCGTAAATAGAAGCTTCTAAGTGTGTTCTCGAGAAACCGAGATCAGCGACGCTTGCCTGCGCCAGCGAGCTCGAGGAGCTCTGCCGGAAGCTCGAAATCGTTGTCGAGATCGCCCTCGAAGTGCGCGCCTTCTTCCATCGAGAAGGTTGCACTCTTCACGCTTCCGACGAGCGAGCCCGTCGACGCGATCGAGATGTCGCCCTGCGCGCGAACGTCACCGCGAACGGTTCCTTCGACGAGGAGATCCGAGACTTCCAAGGAGGTCGCCGAGATCTCGCCGCCGTCGGCCACGAGCAACGATCCCTCGAGGCTCACGTCGCCTTCGACGTGCCCTTCGACATCGAGCCCACCTTCGCCCGCGATCCGTCCGCGAACCCGCGTGCCTGCGCCAATTCGTCCCGTTGCCCCGTCCTTCGCTCGTTGCGCTCGAACCATGCGCACGTGTTTAGTACATTGGCGCTCGGTTGTCAGCTCTCGCGGGAGGTGCCGACGCTCCCCGAGCGCCAAGCATTTCCCGTTCGGACTACTTGGATTGCCCCGAGCTTTTCGCTCGCGAAAAGGTCCAGCAACAAAGCGGCAGTCGAAGAGAGGAGTGGGCCTTCGAGTCGAATTCGCGTCGCTCACCCTAGTGGCGACCGAATTCGACGTTCGCTTTTGTTACTTCGACTGGCAGTACGCGTTGATCTCGTCGATCAGCTTCTTTTCGCGCTGCTCGACCGCGTCGAGATCCTTCTTGGCTTTTTCGGCGTCGGCTTGCTTCGCCGGGTCGTTCACGGAGTCGGCGAATTGCACGAGCGCTTTCGACGTGAGCACGATGCCTTCGACGTAGCGCGTGCGAAAACCGGTGAGCTGCTTGTCGTCGATCTTGAGCGCGTCGAGGCGCTTCGCGCTCTCGTCGATCTTCGCCGCGGCGGCTTTGAACGCATCGGGCTTCACGTTGTCGCCGAGAGCTTCTTGCGACTTGCCGGCTTCTTCGACGAACGCATTGCACTGGTCTGCTTTGCTTTTGCACGCCGAGAGCGATGCGAGAATGGCAACGAGAAAAAGAGTGCGCGCGCGGTTCATGGAAGAGCCCCTTTCGCCAGGGATCAAGGTCGCTTCTTGCGGAGCGTTCGAATGACGAACGCCGCGAGAATGAACGGTAGAACGAGGAGAAGAACGGGACCGAGGAGAAGAATCGTCAGGGAGCGCGCGTTGTCGGCGAGGGAGACGCGTTCCATCTCGCGCGTGACGAACATCGAAAAGAGCTTCGTCGTGAGGACGAGACCCCCAATTGCTGCGATGAAAAATACGGTGACGCCCGCGCCGATCTCGATGAGCTCCCGAAGAGCCTGCTTACGCGAGCGCTCGCGACCGCGCTTCATCGCGGCGTCCCACTCTGCGACGATCGTCGGTTCGGGGCGCGGAAGGGCGAAAGGATTCGAGGGCTCGAGCGAAACGTCTTCGGCGGTCATGCGCGTGGTCGAGATCAGCGTACGCGAGAAAGAGGCCCGCGAACGGACGCGACGCTAGCCAATTTTGAGAAACCTCGCGAGGACCTTTTTTTCGCCCCACCCGGGAAAATAAGCGACGACCGCAGGTTCGCCCGCTTCCGTCACCTGTAGCACCTGACCTTCGCCGAAGCGCTCGTGGCGCACGCGGCTTCCGCGACGGAGCCGCACACTCTCGTCCGAAGAGCTTTCGTCGGCGAAAAACTCCCGGTCGACGTAGCGCGCTCCGGCCTCGAGATCGCTTTCGGGAGCGGCCTGCTTCTGCATGGGCTTCGCACCGTAGCGATCCGGCTGAGGTCGATAGCCGCCCCAGTCCGTCGATGGGGCATTCGAAGCCGCCGCCGCGCGATGCTGGCTGCCGTAGCTCCGACCGGCGTACGGCGAATGTCGCGGAGCTTCGCGTGGCGCGACATAGCCGCCCCAATCGCCGACGGCTGCATCGGGATCGCTGATGCGCTTCGGCAAAGAGGCGACGCGCCCCGTGCCGACGGCGCGATACGAGATGACGTCTTCGGGGATGTTGAAGATGAAGCGACTCGGACCGCCGACGAACGTCGTTCCGAAAATCTGCCGAATCGATGCGTGCGTCAAAACGAGCCGCTTTCGCGCGCGCGTCATCGCGACATAAGCGAGACGCCGCTCTTCTTCGATCTCTTCGTGTTGCGCACGCGAGGCGCGGTACGGAAACATCTCTTCTTCCATGCCCGTGAGGGCGACCCATTCGAATTCGAGTCCTTTGGCGGCGTGCACGGTCATCAGCGAGACGCGCTCTTCCCCGGCTTCGTCGGCGCTCGTGGCCAAGGAAACGCGCTCGAGAAAGAGCTCGAGGTTCGCCTCTTCGCCGGAAGCCTCGCATTCGGCCTCGAAGTCTTCGAGCGAGCCACCGAGCTCGAGCAAGTTTTCGAGGCGCGCGTCGGATTCGGCGGTTCGTTCGGCGTTGAGAGCTTGCCGATATCCCGTGCGATTGAGCACGAGATCGAGCACTTCGGAAGGCCTCTTGTCGAGCTCCGCGCGCAGAGAAAGGAGGAGCGTCCGAAACTCGCGAAGCTTCTTTTTGGGTCCCGTTCCGAGCGAGGTGCCGAGCGCTGCGTCGTCGAGCGCGAGCGCCTCGGTGAGCGCGATGTTGTTCGAGCGCGCGACGGACGCCAAGCGGTCGATCGTCGTGTCACCGATACCGCGCGTGGGCGTGTTGATGATGCGCAAGAGGTCGACATCGCTTTTCGGATTCACGAGCACGCGCAAATAGGCGAGCGCGTCCTTCACTTCGGCGCGCTCGAAAAAGCGCATTCCGCCGATGACTTGATAAGGAATGCGCACGCTGCGGAGCGCTTCTTCGAGAACGCGTGACTGGGCATGCACGCGATAGAAGACGGCGACTTGGGCCGGGGAGACGCCCTCTTCGCGCGCCGCTTCGATGGCTCGTACGACGAGCGCCGCTTCTTCGCGTTCGTTGCCGACGGCGAAGACGTCGACGGGCTCGCCATTGTCGTTCGAAGTGAAGAGCTCCTTCGGCTCGCGATCCGTCGAGGCCGCGATGACGCCGAGGGCGGCCTTCACGATGTTGTTCGTGGAGCGATAGTTCTCTTCGAGCTTCACGACGAGAACGTCGGGGTAGTCGGCTCGAAAGCCGCGGATGTTGCGCACGTCGGCGCCGCGCCAGCGATAGATGGATTGATCGTCGTCGCCGACGACGCAGAGGTTTCCAGTGCCGGACGACAGGGCCTTCACGAGCCGATACTGCATGCGGTTCGTATCTTGAAATTCGTCGACGAGGACGAAGTCGAAGCGTTTGCGGAGCGCCTGTCCGAGCTCGGGATCTTCGGCGAGGTGAACGACCTTGCCGATGAGATCCTCGAAGTCCACGGCGTTGGCTTCACCGAGACGGCGTTGGTATTCGCGAAACACGGAAGCGATGATCGCGTCTCCGGGGTCGCGCTCTTCCATCTCGCTCGGGCTACGGCCCTCTTGCTTCTCCGCCATGATGCGACTCAGCACGGCGCGTGGCGGGAAGCGCTTGTCGTCGATGTGCTCGTCTTTGAGAATGCGGCTCACGAGCGCGCGCTGATCGTCGCCGTCGTAGATGATGAAGTTCGAGCCGAGGCCGATTGCTTTCCCGTTTTGCCGAAGAATGCGCGCGCACGTGGCGTGGAACGTTCCGACCCAGAGATCTCGCGAGACGCCGCCGCCGAGGAGCTTCTCGATGCGCGAGCGCATCTCGCCCGCCGCCTTGTTCGTGAAGGTCACGGCGAGAATACGTGAAGGATGCACATGGTGCGTCGCGACGAGATTGGCGATGCGATACGTGATGACGCGCGTCTTGCCGCTACCCGCACCCGCGAAAACCAGCAGCGGGCCTTCGACGTGAGCGACCGCTTCGGCCTGCGGTGCGTTGAGGGAGAGATCCATCGGCGAGTCCTGACGCTCTCTTACTACGTTCTATCCGAGGGGGAAGTCGGCCTCGACGTTCCTTCGTCTCTTACCGATCAGTCGAACGCAAGCACGAGCGTTGGCGCGAACGCTTCGAAGCCGCTGTAGACGCGAGCGGTTTTTGGCGGCTCGGCGGTGGAAGCAAGCGCGCGCATCGTGCCGACGATGACGTGCCGCAGGGGGGATCCGACACGCTCGAAATCTTCGAAGCGGAGGAGGAGCGTCTTGTTCTCTTCGCTCACGCGCACGCGTCCGAAGTCGAGAATTCGTCCCCACGAGATAGGACTTCGCTTCACGATGAGGTCGATCGTCTTGTTCGTCGATTGAAAGAGTCCTGCGAATTCGAAAGAGAAGTTCTCCTCCGCAAGATCTGCGAACAGGCTCGCATCACCGCGCGAAAGCGTGGCGACGGCCGTCTCGAGAATCACGTGCGCATCGTCCAGCGAGCACCACTCGAGCGCGTTGAACGCGTCCGATTCGAAGCGCGAAGAGAGCTCGGGCGGTAGAGCCTTTGCGACCGCACGAATCCCTTCGTCTCCGAAGCTGCGCAAAATCCAATGATGGATCGCGTGCGGCAGCATGCCCTTGAGGCGCTCGTGGCCGCTCTTGGCGATCGCTTGAATGTCGATGCGGAGTGCAGGCTCGACCGAGCGGCGTTTGGGTCCGGCATGCTCGACGGCTTTTTGGAGGACGGTTCGCGCGTGCGCATCGGCTCCGAGGTCGAGCTTGAAGTCTCCTCGCGAGAGCTTCCGCTGCAGCGTCTCCGCGGTCTTCGCCGCTCCGCGGAAAGCGTCGCGCGCCTCACGCGAGAGCTCGCTCGACGTCATCGAGCGCGGCGCTTCGCTATCGGCGCGGGGAGCCTTTGGATCCTTCGGATCGTTTTCTCCAGACATCCGCGAACCATAAAGCAGTGCCAGGCGGATCGCGCCCGCTATTTCAGCGAGATGCCGCGGGTATAAACGCTCACGATCGGAACACCATCGTGCGTGACGACGCGATCGGGGGTCGGATTACCGTGGGCCACCCAAATCTCGTGATCGACCTCGTTCATGTGGAGCTCGTGCTGAACGAGCGCAATCGTCGCATCGCCTGGGTTTCCCGTTGCGTTCAACGTTCGGGGGACGCGCTTCTCGTCGCGCATGCGCTCCCACGCTTGCCACGCCGTGTCGTGAATGAAGATGCTCGAACCCGGCGGCGCTTTTTCGAGAAAGGGCGCTGCATTCTGCGTCGTGTAGCCCCAGAACTGCCGATTGAGGCCGAGCGTCGCACCGCCCGCCGTCCCGCCGACGATGGGAACATAGGACGAGAGACCCCACGGATGCGAATGCGCCGTCACCACGAGAGGCGCCGCGACGACCGTTGCGCCGAAGAGAACCGCGAGGCGCGGATTCGTGAGCCAGTGCAGGCGTCGCTCCTCGGTTTGTTCACGCGCTACGAGTTGCTTGAGCGCGCGAAAGACGAGGACGAAGCCGTGACCCGCGAACATCGCAAGGAACGGATACGCAGGGAACCAATGCTTCGTACCGCCGAAGACGGGCGTCTTCGGGAGAAGGAAGACAGCAAGGGGCGCGGCAGTCGCGAGGAAGAGGAGAAGTGACGTCGCGCCGCGATCGCTGGCGAGAAAGGCTAGGCCGGTGGCGGGCGCGGTTGCGGTCGCGGTTGCGGTTGCGGTTGGGGTCGCGGTCGCGGTTGGGGTCGCGGTCGCGGTCGCGGTCGAGCTTGCGGTTGGGTTGGGGCGGAAGATCGCGAGGACGGTGTTGAGCCACTTTGGGGCATCGACCTTGAGGCGATCGACCATTCCGATGAAGGAGAGGAGGAGTGTCGTGGTCGGCACTGTCGCTAGCACCATCACTGGCATGTAGAGCGGTGGAGACGGAGGCTCGTAGACGTTTTTGCCGAGAAATTCGATGTTGTAATAGACGTGGTTGACGTGGAAGTTCACGTACTCCTCGATGCGCGCCTGGGTGTCGTTCCAGAGCCACGGCCAGAGGGCGAGGAAGACGAGAGGGCCCACGGTAGCCATCGCGAGGAGAGGCAGCGGCAAGAAGGCGCTGATTTTGGCTTTGAGGCCCGAGGGTTTCAGTCCGGAAAGCGATTGGCTGCTCAGCGCGTAGATGGCGTGCGGGATGAACACTGCGGGAAGGATCCACGCGTTGTGTTTCGTTTCTAGCGTAAGTCCATACGTGATGCCGGCGGCGAGCGCCCAGAGGAGGCTGCCGTTCTTCATTGCGCGGAAGTACACGTAGACGGAGAGCAGCCACATCGTCATTACGCCGATGTCGAAGCAGGCGATGTGCGCGTGGAAAAATACGCGAGGCATGCCGATCAAGAGAAGCGCCGCGATGACGCCGGCGGTGCGCGAGAACACGCGTGTTGCGAAGAGATACGTGAGGGTGATCGCGAGTCCGCCCATGAGCATCCCGGGAAGACGGAACGCCGTGCTCTGGTCTTGGAAGAGGTGAAGCTTCGTGAAGAAGAAGTTCCACGAGAGCGCAAAGAGCGACTTCATGAGCGCGGGATGCTCGTGATTCTCCGCCCAGATTCCGTCGATCGCGCCCCTCGTGAAGGCTTCGGCGGGCTTCGAGAGAAGTAGATTGAACCAGCGCGCGTACGTCTCGGCGGCCTGAAAATAGAAGCCCTCGTCGCGTCCGAAGCCGAGCGATCGCGCGGTTGCGAGGAGCCATGCCACGTAGCCGCCGCCGAGGGCGCCGCCGATCAGGTGATCGCGCGTGTCTTCGGACAAGCGCTCCCAAGGATTCTTCGCGGAAGCTGGTTTGACCGCCGCGCTCTCCGCTTTCACGGAGTCTTTCGTTTCTTCGCTCATTGGATCACCGCTTCGAAGCAGTAGGCGCGTCGTTGAGTGTTGGCCGAGCGGATCGAAAAGACGACGTCGCCCGTTTTGCCCTTCAAGCTATCCGTGGGAAATTCGAAGCCGCGCCAACCCGTACCGTCGGTGTGTGTGGCGCGGCCGATGCTCTCGTTGTCGAAAGAGACCGTGAGATCGACGGGAGTTCCCACGCGATGACGCTCCGCTTCGACGTAGAGCGCGTGATGTCCGGATACGACGTCACCGAGGACCGTGTTCGGAAAATGGATGCGGAGTACACCGTTCGGCGAAGGCGGCGCAGCGATGCAGCGATGCGGCTTGTAGTCGAGATCCGTCACGATGGAGACGCCGGCGAAGGTGCGTCCGCCGCAATTGAAGCGCTGCCCGGGCACGGCCGTTCCGAAGCCGAGCCCGCCGGTCTGCGCGCTCCCCGAGACGAATCCGCACGAGGTCTCTTCACCGCTTCCATCGTTGCTTGCGTCGTCGACGCCCACCGTTGCCGTTCTTTCGGCGAGGCGTTTTACGAAGTCGACGAGGACGGGGCGATAATGCGGATTCTCTTTCAAGAAGACGTCGAGATCGCCCGCGTGCTTCGTCGTCACGGTCTTCCAATCGGCGAGCTCTTTGCGAGATGCGCCATGGGCCGATACTTCGACGGCGTGCGGGTAACGCGAGACATCGGCGAAGGCTGCGCGCTCGAGCGACATCACGTCGCCAAAGTGCTCGTTTCCGACGGGCTCGATCCAACGCGGCGCGAAGATGACGAGATCTTCGGGCTTGGCGAACGCGAGCGTCTGCTCCTTCGCCATCTTCCAGCTCGATTCGTCGACGACGTCGTGCGTCTGCTTGAAGTGCAGGCCGAGCTCGAAGAGCCCGAAGAGGGGGACACCCAAAGCGAGAAGGATCAGCTTGCTACGGCCGTTTTTGGCGGGCTCGGTCACCGCGCGACTTTAGAACACATCTCGAGGCCTCTGCACGTGCCGAATGGGCCCTCCCAAATACGTTCCCGAGCCTGCCCAATCGGCGCCCCGTGTGGTACCGCTGCCCTTCGAATGGTTGCAAATCCCCTTCGTTGGAAAGGCACCACGTGGTTCTACCTCGCCGTAGCGGTGCTCGCATCGGCGCCGGCTTGGATCGTGAAGTATCCGCCGATCGAAGATCTGCCGTTTCACATCGCAGCAACGCGTGTGATCCGCAGCTATTCGGATCCGGCGTACGGCTTCCAAGAACATTTCAAGCTTACGTTCGGGCGCACGCAATACGTCGTCTACTACCTCATCGCGAGCGCGCTCTCGCTCGTCTTCGGCGTCGTCAAAGCGAACATCGTCTTGATGAGCGTCTATCTCGGTGGGACGGTGCTTGCGCTGCGCGAGTTGCTCCGCGCGCTCGGCCGTGACGAGCGGCTTTGTCTGCTCGTCGTTCCGCTTCTGTACAACGTGATGTTCTTCTTTGGGCTCTTGCCGTTCCTTCTCGGCATCCCGACGATGTTCTTCGCCCTTGCGACCTCCGTTCGCTACTTCGAAAACCCCGAACCGAAGCGCGGGCTCTTGCTGGCGGTCCTCGCCTCGCTCCTCTTTTACTCGCACGTTTTTCCCTTCGGAATTTTCGGACTCGGTTTTGCGGCGATGTTTCCGTGGACGCGCCCCCGTCGTTGGATCGGCGCGGGACTTCCCGTCGTCCCGGCGCTTCTTCTCTTGATGCGTTGGACGCTCGGCACCGACGCGGGGAAGCTCAGCCGCGGCGCGCTCACTCCTTCTGCCGAAGACGGCGTGCAGCCGATCAATCAGGCGCTTCCTGGAGTCTTTCAGTGGCTCACGGACATCTTTCACGACGTCTCCGACGAGCGCGTCCTCGTCTACTTCTTCGTGCTGATCGTCCTTTTGCTGGGTCTCTCCGCGGGCGATCGCGATCGCGCCAAACCCGTCGCGATTCCGTACGTGCTCCTGCCCCTTGCGTGCATCTTCTTCTATTTCACGCTCGGCCAAGGGCATGGCTACATCTGGCTCATCTCGCAGCGGTTTCCGATTCTGTTCTTGATGACGGCGATTCCGCTTCTCCGGATGCCGGAAGGGTTGCGCGGGCAGGCGGCGACACTGGGGATGCTCGCGCTCGGCATTCAGGCGAGCGTGAATACGTGCCAGCACTTCATTCGCTTCCAGCTCGAAGAGGTCGGCGACCTCGATGGCGCAATTGCCGAGATTCCTGCGAACAAGAAGGTCGCCGCGCTCATCTTCGACAAGAGCTCGTCGATCGTGAACTTCGCGCCCTTCCTTCACTTCGGCTCGTACTACCAAGCCGAGAAGGGCGGCGTGATCCAGTTCACCTACGCTGGCTACGCGCACTGGCCCTTCGACTTTCGCGAGGGGAAATATCCGCCCCCTGGGGGCGCCGCGAGGCCGCGCTGGGAATGGACGCCCGAACAAGTTTCCGTGAAAAATGAGCTCGCGCCCTATTACGACTACGTGCTCGTTCGCGGAAACAACTTCGCCGCGCCTCCTGGAACCTTTCGGCAGAAGTGGCGCGGCGATCGTTGGTCTGTCTGGGAACGCGACGCAGGCACGCGCGTCGAAGGCGCGAACTAGAGGCGGTTATTCGGCGGCGACGGGCTCGCGAGCGCGTGAGGTCGATACGGTGCTCTCGTTCGTCTCGTCCTTCGCGACGAAGAGCGGAGCGAAGGATGCGCGGCGCGTCCACGCGAGGTAGAGGCCGAGCGCGAAAAGAACGATGCCGACTCCGGCGCCAGAGGGATCCAGCGCGACATGGAAGAGCACGATGTTGAGGGCGACGGGCGCGAGAATCGTGAGCGCGAACGGCACGAACCGATTCGAGAGTAGCAAGGCCCCTGCCAGAGTCTCCGTGCCCTTTATGAGCGGGAACATGTAGCCAGTCGCCGCGAGCGCGCCGAGGAAGTTGCCTGCGGGGCCAGGATGCGGCGGCGTGGGGAGGAAGTTCAAAAACCCGTTCAAGCCGAAGACGAAGAAGGCGAGACCGAGGAGAACGCGTGCGACGTGGGGGATGGCTTTTTTCATGGGGACCTTTCGCTTTCACTCCCCACTTTAGGTTTGCGGCACCGATCCGGTAGTGGGACAATTAGGAACTCATGGTTGCAGAACTGACAACAATGGACCCGCAGGCCGTAGAAGCTCTCCACATCGTCCTCGAAACGCGAAGCATGACGGGAGCCGCAAAAAGGCTCCGCCTTCCGAAGTCGACGATCAGCCGGCGTATTGCCGCGCTGGAAGAAGCGGTGGGCGTTCAGCTCCTGCGGCGCAGCACGCGCAAGGTCGAGCCGACGGAAGCTGGTCTCGCATTCAGCGAACGATCGCGCCAAGGGTTGCGCCTTCTCGAAGAAGCGCGCCTCATCGCGCGCGACGAATCGGGACCACCGCGCGGACGCGTGCGCATCACGGCACCGCCCGATCTCGCGGAAGACATTCTCACGCGGCCCCTCACCGAGATTCGCGCGACCTATCCCGACATCGAGCTCGAGCTGGGGCTCTTTCCGCGCCGTGTCGATCTCGCGGCAGAAGGCTGGGACCTTGCGTTGCGCGTCGCCTCTCCCGGCCCCGAGTCGCTAGTGGCGCGGTTGATCGCAACGAGCGACGGCGGGCTTTACGCCGCACCCGTGTATCTTGCACGCAAAGGAACGCCGCGGACGATCGAAGATCTCGACGAACATCATTGGGTCGAGCTCTACCCTTCGACGGGACCGATTCCTCTCCGTGTCGTCTCGGGCGGACGTGAGCTGCTCATTGCGCGAAAGAACTCGATGCGCGCAGACGACATGCGATTTTGCCGACGCGCCGCCGAGGCCGGGGCGGGCATCATCTCGCTCGACGAGCAGGTGGTCGGTGAGGCCGTTGCCGAAGGACGTCTCGTGCGCCTTCTTCCGAAGGTGCGCGTCATCGGTCCCGCGATCTATCTCGTCTACAGCAAAGAGCGCTATCCGACGCGCGCCGCCAAGATCGTTCGCGAGATCATCTTGGACGCCGTGAAAGGCTGCCCGGGGCATCCTTCGACGCGCGGCCTTCACTCCAAGAGAACGGCGCCGTCGAAGAGCTGAATAGGCCTCTGGGCTCGCTCGTCGATCCAGAGCCGAGCCTCCAATGACGCGCGCCCACAAACACTTCCACACGCGATTCTCTTCCATCTCGAAGGAAGAATCTCCTGCGTTGCCGGGTTACCCTCTCATCATGCGACGAACGGCATTCGTACTCGTAGGACTCGCGGCCTTGTCCTGTGGGCACGAGCCGGCAAAGGCCCCCGAGAAGGTGACGGTCGCCACGAGCGCTCCCGCGCGTGAACCCTTCACGGCCGAGCTCGATCGCATGCTCGAGGCGGAATGGAAGAAACAAGGCGTGATCCCAGCGCCCGTAGCCGACGACGCGACGTACTTGCGACGCGTGTCGCTCGATATCGTCGGTGACATTCCGAGCCCCGAGGCGCTCGAAGCATTTCTGGCGAACTCTTCGCCGACGAAACGAAAAGATGTAGTACGCACCCTTCTCGCAAGCCCGGCCTACGCGGCGCACTGGGCGAACTATTGGGACGACGTGCTCATGGGCAATGAGCGCGGGGGGCCCGTCGATCGCGGAGCCTTCCACGGCTGGCTCGCACAGCGGTTCGCTTCGAATACGCATTGGAACGCGCTCGTCGCCGAGCTCGTCTCCGCCAACGGGCAAAATAGCTTGGGCGGCGCTCGCGGGCAGATCGCCCTCGGAATCAGCGCACCCGCAAAAGCACCCATGCCGATGGAGGCCGCCGACGACACGCCCGAAGCCGCGAACGCCGGGACGATCAATCCGCCCGTCAACTACACGCTTCGCTTCTTCGACGCGCCGCAGGATCTCGCGGGCAACGCGTCGCGCGTTTTTCTCGGCGTGCAGATTCAGTGCGCGCAGTGCCACGACCACAAGACCGAGAAGTGGAAGACGACCGACTTCGAGCAGCTCACCTCCTCGTTTTGGCACCTGCAAGCAGCGCCCGTCGAACCCGGTAAAGAAATGGGGATCAAGCGGCTCGTCGTGAGTGATGCCGCGCGCGTGCAACCGCGTCTCGTGAAAAAAGCCGATACGGCTTCGATTGCGCGCGCAGAGCCCATTGCGCTCGACGGCACGAAGCTCTCCGGAAAAGAGGGCGCCACCGTACGCCAGGCGCTCGCCAGCTGGATCACCTCACGCGACAATCCGTGGTTTTCGAAAGCGATCGTCAATCGCATGTGGGGACACTTTCTCGGGCGAGGCTTCGTCGATCCCGTCGACGACATTCGTCCCACGAACCCTGCCGTCTTGCCCGAAGCGCTCGACGGGCTTGCGACGTGGTTTGCGGGGGGCGACTTCGATCTCGCATCCCTCATCGAAACGATCACGGCGACGCGCGCGTATCAACTCGCGGCGGCGCCCGGTGGGAAAACGGACGAAGAGAATCTTCTCTACGCGAAGTTTCGCCTCGTGCCGCTCGGTCCCGACGAGCTCATGCACGCCGTCTTCTCGGCCACCGATGTCGAAGGTGCAGCGAGCGCGGCGGGACTCAAGAATCTAAGCGCACTTCGCTATCAAATTGCTCGCTCGTTCGCGTTCGTCTTCGATGTCGACGAAGAGATGGATTCGCGGCGCTTCGAGGGAAGCGTGACGGAAGCGCTCGTCTTGATGAACGGGGCGATCACGAACAGCGGGTCCCGCGTGCTCCCGGGAACGGCGCTACAAAAGATCCTGAAAAAAGAGCACGAAGAGCCTGCGGTCGTGCGCGCGATTTACTTGCGGGTGCTCTCTCGCGTCCCGACCGAGAGCGAGGTCGAACGCGTTCGCGCGGCGTTGAAAGAGGCGCGCGCTCACGCCAATGACGTGAAAGAGGAAGTCGTCGTGCCTGCGCCCGCTCCTGTCGTCCTTGCGTCGCCAAAAAAGAAGGGCGAGAAAGGCGAAAAGAAGGCCGCGCGCGCCGCAGCGCGTGACGCGCAGTTCGGAAAACTTCTCGGAGCCGGCGACAAAGATCCCGAGCACGCCGTCTACGAAGATCTCTTTTGGGCGCTCCTCAACTCGAGCGAGTTTCTCTTCAACCGCTGAAAGGAGCCAAAATCATGGATCGAAGAAACTTTCTCCTCGGTACGGGCCTCTTGGGTGCGGGGCTCTCCGTCTTCGGGCAAACGCTGCTCCCGCGCTTCGCCTACGCCGCAGATCTCGCGAAGGGAGATCCGCGCAGCACCAAGAAGCCCGCGACGGCGATCATCGTTCTCTACATGAACGGCGGACCGAGCCATCTCGATACGTTCGATCCGAAGCGTGATGCGGCTGTCAGCGGACCAGCCAAAGCGATGGCGACGCGCGTGAAGGGGATCGAGATCTCCGAGAATCTTCCGGGGCTCGCGGACATCGCCGGAAGCCTCACGATCGTGCGCGGTATGACCAGCAAAGAGGGCAATCACGATCGCGCGCAGTATCTCTTGCACACGGGCTACTCGCCGAATCCAACGGTCGAGCATCCTGCGTTCGGCGCATGGGTGGGAAAGAAGCTCGGCGCGGAAAGAAGCGGCCTTCCGCCGTTCGTTTCGATCGGAGGTCCGAGTCGCGGAGGAGGGATCCTCGGTGTCGCGGAGAGCCCATTCGTCCTCCTGAAAGGCGGCGAGCCTCCGCCCGATGTCGCCCTGCCGCCCTTCGTGACCTCGGCACGTGCGCAGCGCCGAGAGAGCTTTCTGGCGGCGTTCGAAGACGATTTCGCGAAGAAGAGTGGAGACGACAAGGTTCGTGATCGTCAGGCGATCGAAGCGCGCGCGATGAAGTTGATGCGCACGCCGGATCTCGCCGCCTTTCGACTCGACGACGAATCGCCGGCAACGCGCGCGGCCTTTGGCGATACGGAGTTCGGAAAAGGCGCGCTCACCGCCGTGCGCCTCGTCGAGCGTGGGGTTCGCGCGGTCGAGGTCGTGCTGGACGGCTGGGATACGCACAAAGACAACTTCGGTCGCATCAAGAAACTTTCGGCGACGCTCGACCCGGCCATGAGCGCTCTCGTGAAGGAGCTCCAGACGCGCGGACTTTTGGAAACGACGATCGTCCTTTGGCTCGGAGACTTTGGACGCACGCCGAAGATCAATGGAACGGACGGTCGTGATCACCACCCCCAAGCGTGGAGCGCCGTGCTTGCGGGAGGCGGTCTCGGAAAAGGAATCGCACTCGGTGAGACCGATGCACGCGGAGAGAAGGTCGTTCGCGATCCCGTGACCGTACCGAACCTCATGGCGACGCTCGCGACGCGTCTCGGAATGGATCCCGCGGAGTCGGTGACGGCGCCGAGCGGCCGCCCCATTGCGATGACCGACAAGGGCGTACCCGTCGCGTCGTTGCTCGCACCCTGAGGCGCTCTCGCGAATTCGGTGGAGCGGAGCGCGACTGGATCGACGCAAATCGAAGGCTCGTTGTGATATGGTCGACGTTCGAAGATGCCTGCGCCGCGCACGATGGGAGACGTTTGGTGGCCCGCACACAAACCGAATAGCGCCGCTCGCGCGAAGCTCCTTTGCTTCCCTTATGCAGGCGGCAGCTCGGCGGCGTATCGCAGCTGGATCGCGCAGCTCGGTCCCGAGATCGAGGTCGCGGCGATCGAGCTCCCCGGACGTTCGCATCGCTTCGGCGAAGAGCCCGCGCGCAACCTTGCGGCGCTTCTTCCTGATCTCGCCGGCGCCGTCTCGCGCATCACCGATCACCGCCCTTTCGCCTTCTTTGGTCACAGCATGGGGACGGCGATCGCGTACGAGCTCGCGCGCTACCTCGAAGAGAAGGGCGCGCGCCTTCCCGTGCGGCTCTTTCTCTCGGGCTCCGGTCCCGACGACGACGAAGATCCGCTCCACGTGCTCAACGACAAAGATCTCGTCGCGCGTCTTCGCAAGCTCGGCGGGATTCCGGACGAGGTCTACGAAAACGCGGAGCTGATGGAGCTCGTGCTTCCGATCCTTCGCGCCGATCTCGAGCTCGTCGAAACGCATCCGTTTCCGAAAGATCGCAAAGTGTCGGTTCCGATCGACGGGTTAGGGGGAGATAGCGATCCCGAAGTGTCTGCGGAGGACATCGCGCGATGGCAGGCCTTCACGACGACCGGCGGCGCAACGCACATTCTCGCGGGCGGACACTTCTTCTTGCGCGATCAGGAGAAGACGCTTCTCGCGCTCGTGAAAGACGCGCTTCTCAAAGCGAAGTGAGCGGCTGCGCGGAGCGGAATAGAAGAAGCGCGGAGCCAAGTCGCGGTAGCGCGGAGAAAAAATAGAAAAAGCGCGAACGACCTTGGAGTCGCCCGCGCCTTTGTCTCAGAAGAGCAGCTCTCGCCGCTGCCGCTCCTTAGAGTTGTTCGTCGACAGCGCCGCGCTTCAGCGACGGGAGGGATGGCTTGATCTCGCCTTGGCCCCACGGGTTTTGATGGTCGAGTGCGCGTGCGCGATGAAAGTCGCTGCTGCGCTCGTCGGTGGCGGTCGTCGAAACACCTTCCCACGGCGTCTCCGTCGAGAGCGGGCGATGGCCGCTCAAGAGGCGAACGTCGAGGTTCTCGCCGGACTCTTGCTTGGCGGCAGTGACGCCCCAGTTATGCGCGAAGAACGTGCTTTCACCCGCGCTCGCGACGCCGATACCGAGCGCGCCGGCGATGACTCCGAAACCGAGGACGAGGTGAATCTTACGCATCTAGAAAAAGTAGCACCGCGAAGCGCCCTGGCCAAGGATGTGTGGACCCCACCGCACCCTACATGAGGGTGCGCGTTGGCTCCTCGCGAGGGAAAGGACAAACGCCAAAAGCGCCCGATTTCTCGAACGCTTTTGCGATTCCGTGATCCGCTGACCCGTCAGTTGAACGGATTGTCGAGCTTGCGGACGGGCTTTTTTCCGAGTGGATCCCCCATCCCCTTGCCGCCGTTATTCGGGAGCTTCGGCTTCGGCGGCTCGACCGATTGCGGAACCGGCAGAAGAGACATGTCGACGACGAGATCGGAAGTGAAGTTCACGGTACGCGACGTCTCGATGTAGTTCGCGGCGCGCGCGTGAATCACGTGCGAGAGATTGGCATTCTCTTTCGGCACTCGAAGGATGTACGGATTACCGACTTCGGGGCCGTCGTCGATCGAGAATTGCGTCTCGTTCGGCTGTGCTTTGAGCGTCACGACGATCATCGCGCCGCTGGGAGCGGTGGACTCTGGACCGGGGATCGTCACGACGGGCTTCGTCTTCGGTTGCCCGAAGACGATGAACGCGCCGATCGCCGCAGCTGCGCCGGTCATTGCGAGGTACGTCCACTTGTTGCTCTTCTTCGCCTTCTTCGGTCCGAGCGCGCCCGTGACGGTTCCGACCATCGTCTCGGATTGCGCGAGGCTCACGTCACCGCCAGCGTTCGTCGTCTTTCCGAGCTCGCCCGTCGTTTGCGAAGGCGGCCCCGAGAGCGACGCGATGTCCTCGACGGTGTTGCCCTTCGCCGCTTCGGCGGAGATGCGCTTCATCTGCGCTTCGACGACCTTCTTCACTTCGGCTTGCTTGTCGGCGAAAAGGTCGGAGATGTATTTTCCGATCTCGCGGCCCGTCACCATCTGATTGGTGCTGCGAAGGAACGTTTCGAGGTCGTGCTGGAAGTCGAGCGCCGTCGCGTAACGGTCGTCCTTCTTCGGCTCGAGCGATTTGGCGACGATGCGATCGAGCTCTTCCGGAATCTCGGCCTTGAGCTCTTTCGGGTGACGTGGAAAATCTCCCGAGAGAAGGCGCTGCACGATGTCGACGTCTTGCATGCCCTTCCAGAGGCGATCACCGAGAACGATTTCCCAGAGCATGACGCCGACGGCGAAGATGTCCGAGCGACGATCGATCTCTTTGCTGCCGCGCACCTGCTCGGGTGCCATGTACGTGATCTTTCCTTTGATCACGCCTTCGCGCGTTTCTGCGGAGCGGCCCATTGCTTTCGCGATGCCGAAGTCCACGACCTTGATCTGACCCGTGTACGTGACGAACACGTTCTGCGGCGAGATGTCGCGGTGAACGACGCCGAGCGCCGAGCCGTCGAAGTCGAGGAGCTCGTGCGCATGATGAAGACCTGCGAGCACGTCGACGAGGAACGTGAGTCCCATGCCCATCGACAAGGGCGCGTTCTTCGTCTTGCCGCGATTCAAGATGCGATGGAGCGGTTGCCCATCGAGGTACTCCATCGAGATGAAGTAGCGACCTTCTTGCTCACCAATCTCGTACGTCTGAACGACGTTCGGGTGATTGAGGCGCGCTGCGAGCTTTCCTTCGTCGAGCAGCATCTCGACGAACTCCGCTTCGTCCGCGAGATTCGCGCGAAGACGTTTGATGACGAGGAGCTTGTTGAACCCTTGGGTCTCGATCGAACCGGAGTGCGCCGCGAGATAAACGTCGGCCATACCGCCGTGACCAAGTTCGGCTACGAGCCGATATTTTCCAAACTTCGAAGACATTCTGAGCCTCTTTCAGAAGGGTATACTAGTTTAGCGCGCGCGCCCAAACGTTGCGCGAAGTGCCAGAGTCGCGGACCCTCAGGAAGCTCCGCTTCCCGTCGTGACGGTGCTGCTCGGGCGAGCAACGGTAGGAAGCCATCCTCCACGTGCACACAGTCGAAAGTGCCTTCATTGCGCCTGTGGTTCGACGCGCCACGAGCCGAAAAGGGCCTAGAAAATGCGCGTTCGAAGCGCATGCGGCGCCCCTTGCTGCGTCGCCACCGCAAGGGTCTCCCTATTCGAGGAGGGCGCGCTCCTCGACGAGGCGCGCGATTTCCTCCGCTGAAAACCCCGCCTCCAAGAAGACTTCCCGCGAGTGCTCGCCCGCGCGAGGAGGCGATCGCTGCGCGAGATCGCGGTCGGCGGTGGGCGTGCGCCACTGAAGAAGATCGCCCCACGGGCTCGCGAGCTCGAAGAAGCTTTTGCGCGCGACGTGCTGCGCATCCTTCGTGAGCTCTTCCGGCGTCGAGACGGTTTCGAGGCAGCAATCGTGCTCGCGCGCGAAGGCTTTCCACTCCTCGGCCGTCTTCGAGCGAAACACCTCTTGAACGCGCGCCTTCAACGCGGGCTGATGCGGACCTTCGACGTTCGCATCGAGTGAAGCCTCGAGTCCCACCGCGTGCGCGAACGCCGAGAAGAACTTCGGCTCGAGGGAGCCCAGCGCGACGGCGCGATCATCCTTCGTTCGATACGTCGAATAGGCCGCGAGCGCGCCCGTCAGCGATTCATTTCCCGCTTTCGGGATCTGCTTCGCCAAGAGGTGTCCGAAGCTCATGATGCCGAACCCCATCGCCGCTTCCGTCATCGAGATGTCGACGTCGGTGCCTTGTCCCGTGCGATCGCGTTCGCGCAACGCGGCGAGAATTCCAATGACCGCCCAGAGAGCGCCGCCGATGTCTGCGACTTGAAAGCCTGGAACACTCGGAGGCTCGCCGCCTTGAAAGCCGAGAAGGCCTGCGCGCGAGATGTAATTCAGATCGTGACCTGCGCGCTGCGCATCGGGGCCGTCTTGGCCGTAGCCCGTGATCGAACAGATGATGAGCTTCGGGTTCTCTTTACGGAGCGCCTCTTTCGAGAGCGCGAGACGATCGAGAACGCCCGGACGAAATTGCTCGATGACGACATCGTAGGAGTTCACGAGTCGGAGAAGCGCTCGTTTTCCCGATTCCTTTTTTAGATCGATGACGGCACTTCGCTTGTTGCGATTCAGCGAGAGGAACATTCCGCACGTATCGGTCGCGCCAAATTTTTCGTTGGGGACCGGAGCTACGAGCGGCGGCATGTGGCGGAGGTAATCACCGCCCGGCTCTTCGATGCGATCGACGGTGGCGCCGAGATCCGCGAGCGCGAGCGTTGCGAAAGGGCCGGGCAGAAGCCGACTCAGATCGAGAATGCGGAGACCGTCGAGTGCTGCCATGTGGGTTCCTAAAAAACGGAGCTCAACGAATAAAGGCTCGAACCTCGCGGCTCGAGCCCTTTCGACGAAAACGCTTCGATGCGTTCTCGCTTCAGCGAATCACTTGAACGCGAAGATCTTCGTGAGCTTCTGCGCGATCATCGGGTTGCCGGCGACCTTGAGCTTGCCTGCGAAAAAGAGCGGCATGCTGTTGGCGGCGGGGTTTTCGATGAGCTTCTGGAAGTCTTCGGCGGCCACGGTGACCGTACAGTCGGCAGGTTCCGAACCGGCTTTGACCGAGGGGCCCGTCGACGAAACGTCGATGAACCATTCGCCTTCGCCAGTGATGTTGAGCTGGACCTTCGCACCGAGAGACTTCGCCTCTTCGGAATTTTTCGCGAGTGCCGCGGGAAGTTCTTCGTTGAACATTTTCTTGACGTCGACAGTCATGGGGACTCCTTTCCTCTCGCGTATCTCTCAAGAGGGTCCCGCGTCAACGGTCGGCTACCGTCCTGACGTGATCGTGGCGGGCAGAGCGCCCGAGAAAAGAATGGCCGACGCCGAAAACCGCGCAGTAAATTGCGCGAGCGTTATCGTCCGACTGTCCTGTTGCGCCCTTCGGTTTTGGCGCGATAGAGGCGGGCGTCGGCGAGCGAATAGATCGCCTCCGAAGGATCGGTTTTTCGCTCTTCTTCGAAGGGGAAGCTCGCAACGCCGCAGGAGACGGTGACATTCACGGTGTCGCCGCCGGTGCGGAGGGAGGAAGACGCGATCTCGACGCGAATGCGCTCGGCGAGATGCACCGCGTGGTCGTTCGGGATGCCGCGCACGAGGACGGCGAACTCTTCACCGCCGACGCGTGCAAAGAGATCTTCCGCGCGAATGAGCGATTCGACGGAGCGCGCGACGTGCCGAAGCACTTCGTCGCCGATGAGGTGCCCATACTGATCGTTCACCTGCTTGAAGTGATCGACGTCGAGAAGGAGCAAGCTCACGGGCGCCTTGTGGCGTTGCGAATACGCGATCTCGGCGGCGAGGCGATCTTGGAAGTAGCGACGGTTGTAGCTTTGCGTGAGCGGATCGCGCGTCGAAGCGAGGAACATCTGCTCGTAGAGCTGCGCTTCAACGGCATCCGTCACGAAGAAGCGAACGACTTGCGTCGGGCCGAGCTGAATGCGCGCTCCGTTTGCGAGACGCATGGGAGCTTCGAGGCGCGTGCCGTCGACGAATGTGCCGTTGCTCGAACCGAGATCGGTCAACGTGTAGCGACCTTGCGAATCTCGCGTCAGCTTCGCGTGCTCGCGGCTCACGGCCGTGTCGTCGAGAGGAATCTCGGCGCTGCGTTCACGGCCGAACGTCGCCTGTTTGCCGATGCGAAACACGCGTCCGGCGTCGGCTCCGTGGAGCACCATGACGAGCACCTGATCTTGTGCACCCGCGCGCGCGGCCTCGAGAGGTGCCGGGCGACGAATGAGATTCGTATCTTCGTTGGCGCGGTTGCCGCTCGCCTCGATGCCGCTCGCCTCGCGCTCGTCTTCGTCCGAGTAGAGCTTCGAGAGATCGGGCGTCTGCATCGTCGTCGAGATTTTTCTCTGAGAGCGACGAGAAGATGGAGTGTCCTTCGGACGAGTCGTCGTCTTAGGGCGCCGTGACTCCATTCCCAGAGCTTACGCTGTTTCTTAACGCGCTGTCATAGGCGTCTAGGAGCCTTCGGCAAAAGCTTTGGTGTCGACTATTTAAGGCTTCGAAAGTGCCTGAAAAAACCAGCGATTTCGCTCTGTTTCGAATCGCGTACGAAAGACCTCACGCATCACTCGTTCAGCCAGTTTTTTTCGCGGAGAGAAGCCCCATTCGGCTTCCTGCGAGACATCATCCGGATCGGCATAGACGCGCCACACGAAGAAACCAGCGAACGCCGGCTCCGAAGTGAAGGGCGCGAGGAGGGCGCGATACGCCTCGGCTTGCGCCTTCTGATCGACGACGACGTTCTTCATCTTGTCGGGCCACTCCCAAGGTTTCACCGCAGGGTTCGGGCGCGTCGTGTAGCCGATCTCGGTGAAGAGCACCGGTTTCTTCCACGCTTCCGCGAGCGCATGCACGCGTTCACGAACGCGCGCGCCACCTTCGAGGAGCGTCTTGAGATCCGCGTCGTCCTTTTCGGCGAGGGGATAGAACGCGTTGATGCCGATGAGATCGAGCTCACCGAGCGGGATCGTCGTTTCGACGTCGTCCCAGTTGGCGGAGTACGTGAGAAGGCCGTGGTAGCGCTCGCGGATCGATCGCAAGAGTCTCACGAAGGAAGGCGCATGCGCGGTCGTCACCCAAGAGCGAAGCTCGACGCCCGCCGAGAGGAGCTCGACGTGCTCGCGCTCCGCGACATCGGCCCACGCGAGTACGAAGCGCCGATAGCTCTCTTCCCACGCGTGCCATCCCGCTTCGCTTTGCGGATCGATGAGCGCGCGCCAATCGCCCGACTCGACCCAGAGATGGGGAACGAGCATCACCTTGAGGCCGAGCTCGTGTGCCCAGCGAATGGAGCGTTCGATCGCGGCGCGATTGTCTTCGTGCGGAGCTTCGAATGTCGGATCGACACCCCGCCCCGAGAGGTCGGCCACGCGACCGAAGGGCGTGAGCGCGATCCAATTGGCGCCGTTGTCGCGGCTCTCGACGAGCGCACGCGAGAACGCCTCCGTGCCGTAGCCGACGGCGGGGTGATACGTATTTTCGATCGGGCCGATGGTGATGCCGCGAATCGTCGCGTTGCCCGACGCGCCCCAAGCACTTGCAGAAGGAAGAAGAGGGCGCTCCATCCCCTCGGCAAGCGGACGGGCTGCGCGTGCGCTCTGTGCCTCTGCATTGGCGGCGGGCAACGTCGCCACGAGGGCCGCACCGAGCCACGCTACGATCGAGCACATCCGTTTCACGGGCGAGTTCTTACCACGCTCACGATTCGAGGCCAGCTTCGGCGAAGGTCGTCGCGTTCGATGAAGAGCCCGTTCGTACGGAGCATCCGTCGGCATCCCCGCATTGACGCTCTTCGTCGTTTCTGACTGCGCAGCGTCGACGAGGAAGCTCTTTTGCGTGTGACCCGCACGTCGAAAGAAGCGGTGTAATGTGTACGATACAACTATTGGTCGCGGCCCGCTGGCGAGTGGGCAAGAGCCCTCAACTTTTGCTCCAAGGCACGACTCCTTCACAAATGGTCGAGTCATGAACGGAGGGTCGAGCAACTTCGCAACGTGGGGCTCATCGCAACGCCACGCGATTGCGCCCGTTCGCCTTCGCGTCGTACATCGCCTCGGTCGCGCGGTCCAAGAGCGCTTCGATCGACTCCCCACGCCAGTCGGTCACTCCGATCGACACTCTCGGGGGAGGTTGCGGCCCCGTGCAATGTTTGTCGCCACACTCCGCCAGCTGAATAGGGTTCACCTCTCGCTCGACTTTCGCGCGAATGACCTCGGCGTCAGCTTCCGTTCGAATGAACGCTGCAAACGTTTCGCCTCCGATTCGGTAGGCATCGCACTCGGCAAGGGTGCGCCCGATGTCGCGAAGGACCTCGTCCCCGACGAGATGTCCGTTGTGCATGTTGAACCTCTTGAAGTGATCGACATCGATCACGGCGAGCGTGAATGGGTTCCCTCCCGCGATGAGCTCGTCTCCTCTTGCGTGGAAAGACTTTCGAGTCCCTACGTTCGTCAGCGGGTCACGCGTCCATGACGCTCGAAGCTTAGCGCAGCTCCGCGAAGCCGAGATCGGCGCAAGAACTCGCGGAACGTGGCGATCGTCCAGCCGCGCCGATCCACCTCGCTTCAACGCCTCTGCTCGTCCGGTTTCTCACCACGCGCACCCATCGCCGAAAACTTCAGGCGGCGACGAGAACGATCTTCGTCACTTCCGGCGGAGCGCCGACGCGCGATGGCGGACCCGCAGTGCCGAACCCGCGATTGACCCACAAGGTCGATTCGCTTCGCTCGTAGCGACCTTTCACGAATTCCATGAAGAGGTTCGCTGGCGTCACACCCGGATTGATCTGCCCGCCATGTGTGTGCCCACTCAGCTGCAGCGCGACTTGCCCGGCGGCTTCTTCGAAAAAGCGCGGTTGGTGCGCGAGGAGAATGCGTGCGCGATCTTTCGGTGCTTTCGCGATCGCGCGATCGAGGCGAGGGCCGCCGCTGCCGCCCATGCGTTGCCCCATGAAGTCGTCGACGCCGAGGAGGGCGAAACCGCCGCCGTCGTCTTCGCGAAGGTGGAGGGCGTCGTTGATGAGCACGCGCACGCCCGACTGCCTTAGTGCGCCCGTGATGAGCGACGCTTGCGTGTAGTAGTCGTGGTTTCCCAAGATCGCGACGATGCCGTCACGCGCGCGAAGATCGCCGAGCGTTCGTGCCATGAGCGGAATGAACGAGGGATCGTAGTCGACGAGATCGCCCGTCGCGACGATGAGATCCGGACGAATGCGTGAAAGAAGCGAGAGGCCCTCGCCGAGCTCGCGCTCTTGGACGAACGTGCCCACGTGGATGTCCGAGACTTGCGCGATCGTGTAGCCATCGAGCGCTTTCGGAAGTCCGACGATCTTGACCGCGACCTCCATCACTTCGAACGCGTGGCGTCCGCGGACCATTCCCCAACCGAGCACCGAGCCCGTTCCCGCCAGCGCCGCGATTCCGCCGAACCGTTCGAGCGCTTCACGTCGCGTGATCGTCTCGCGCGCTGTATTCGGTTTCGCTTCGTTCGCGGCCGAAGGGGCCACGTTGATTTCATGCTTGGAAACGAGGCCTTCCGTGACGGCCTCGGCCGCTTTCGTGTCTTCCGAGATCTCGAGCGGCAGCGGCGCCTCGGCGTTCTTCTTGCCGAGAAGTGCCCCCGGGAGAAACTGCGCCGCTCGTGTGACGAGCATGAACGCGCCGAGCAAGACGACACTCAGCGAAATCGTCGAGAGCTCGATCGCACTCATGGCGAGCACGAGCGCCTTCGTGGAATTGGCGACGTCGAGGTTGCGAAAGACGGGCGAAATCGCCGAGAGGATCAACGCTGCTGCGTAGAGCCAGCGTTTCTTCGCTCGAAGGCGCGGGAAGCGCGTGAGGAGCCAGCGGGCCCAGAAGAGATGTCCGAGCGCAGCGAAGAGATAAAAGACGACTTTCACGGGCTTCGGCGCAAAGCCTAGTCGATCCGTCGTCGAACTTCATGGAGCGAGCGCTACTCGCGACGAATGCCCGAGATCACGCGGTCGATTTTTTGGAGATCTTTCGTACGTGTCACTTCACGGAAGCCGCGCTTTACGAAGAGCTCGGCGACGGCATCGCCCTGCTCGTGCCCGACCTCGACGGCGAGCATCGCCCCTGGCGCGAGAAAGGCGGGGGCTTCGTCGACGATGCGGCGGTAGAACTCGAGGCCTTCATCGCCTCCGAAAAGCGCGACGTGCGGTTCGTGCGCGAGGATGTCTTGCGAGAGTGTGGGGCGTTCGTCGTTTCGGATGTAGGGCGGATTCGCGAGGATGAGGTCGAACTGTGACGCGGCGTCCACGGCGTGAAAGAGATCTCCAAGGGCGAAGATCGCGTTGCTCGCATCGAGGAGGCGCGCGTTCTCGCGAGCAACTTCCAATGCGGGCTCGCTCACGTCCGTTCCGAGCACTTCGGAGCGCGGAACTTCCTTGGCGATGGAGATCGCGACGGCTCCGCTTCCCGTGCAGAGGTCGAGCACGCGCGGAGCCTCCGTCGTGCTCGCTTCCCTCGAGCGTTTTGCGAGCGCTGCGAGACCGACCTCGACGAGCACTTCCGTATCGGGGCGAGGAATCAAGACGCGTGGGTCGACGGCGAAAGGGCGTCCGTAGAACTCGCGCTCACCGAGGAGATAGGCAACCGGCTCGAACCGCACGCGTCGCTCGATGAGGCTCGAAAAACGCTGCGCTTCGTCTTCGGAGAGCACGCGCTTCGGATCCATGAAAAGCGAGATGCGCGTGTTTTGGAGCGCGTGCGCCAACAAGAGCTCGGCGTCGAAGCGCCACTCGTTGGCGAGCTCGCTCTCTTTTTCCGGTGAAAGATTCGCAACGGCTGGCGCCGCACGTCGAAGCGCTTCGACCGCCGCACGCAGGGCTTCGGCGACGGTTCGAGCCTCTGCGACCGTCGTAGTGCCAGCGAGAAGCGACGTGCTCACGCCTTCGCAGACTTCTCTTCACGCGCGCGCGAAACGACCGTTTCGACTTCTTTGCGAATCGCATCGCGGCGCTCTGCGCTCGTCGCTTCGAAGCGCATGACGAGAACCGGGCCCGTATTCGAGGCACGAACGAGGCCCCACGCAGGACCGCTCGCGTCCGAGAAGTCGATGCGGGCACCGTCGATGTCGATGACCTTGTTTCC
>JAHFDV010000023.1:8015-25480 GCA_023248815.1 Myxococcales bacterium | reverse complement strand
CTCCGACCCCGATTCCGAGCTGCAAGTAGGGCGAGAATCGTACCTTCTCGTCGTGCACGTAGACCGGGAGCGATCCACGCAGCGCACCGCCCAACGCCCACCCGGAATACGCGGTGTCGTCCGACCCATAGCGCGCGTCGCGCGAAAAGGTGCTGCTCGTCATGCGATGAAAGTCGGCGACGAGCGCAAACTGTCTCGTGAGCTCGTAGACACCTGCAACCTGCACGCGAAACGCAGGCGAGTCGGTATTGGTCGCCTGGTAGCTGAACTCCCGGAGCCGCTTCGTGTAGTCGCTCTCCACGGCCCACGAGAGGCCGAGTGACGTCTCGAGCGCGAAGCGATTCACCATGGGGTTTTCCTCGGCCTCTTCACCCTTTGCGTGAACCTTGGGCGCTTCGACTTCTTGGCACGTCGCGACGTCGAGCGCTGCCGTGCCGCCGTCGACAAGCGTGGCTTCGCAAAGCACGCGCCGCTTGGGCTCTTGGACGAGAACGGAGTAGCTCCCGGCGACGAGAGCGAGACGAACGGGCTCGCCCTTGGCTTTGAACACTTCGGCCATCACGCTCCCGCTCGCCTTGTGCGTGACGAGCACGCGGCCCGTGAGCGTCTCGGGCAAGGCGAGCTTCGCACGCGCTTCGGTGGGGTACGTGATCGGTAGCTCGCCGATGCCTGCCAAGTTCGTTTCGAACGTGACGTGCTGTCCACCGATTTGCGTCTTCGACGTCGACTCGAGCGTGCGTCGGTATGCGTAACGATACGCTTCGTCGAGTGAAACGCGTCCGTCATGATCTTGATCACCCGCGCCACGCAGGGCCGTCAAAAGGTGGTGCGTGAAGAACGAAGACTTCAGCTCTTCGGATTCTTGGCTGAGCTCCGCAGAAGAGCTCGATGCCATCACGGCGAGCCCTTTCTGTGTGAGGTGTGCCACCGAGTTGTACGAGAAGTCCGCTGCGCCGGTCGCGCCCTTGGCTCGCGCGAAGGCGCCGCTCTGACACGCGTCCAAGAGCACGAGTGACAACGTCGAAGGCAACGCCGCGAGCTTTTCGCGAAGTGTCGCGATGGGGAGCTCTCCCTTTCCGAGATTCAATGCCTGCGCTTTGGCGTGACCCGAGTAGTAGAAGATGAAGATCGCCTCTTCGCCTTTCTCCTTGTGCGCGCGGAGCCGTTCGCCGATCGCTTCGATGGCATCCAATACTTCTTTCGGTGAGGGCTGGACGAGCGTCCGAAGATCCGGCTGCCCGAACCTACCGAGATCGCGCAGGACGCTGCCGACGCTCTTCGCATCGGATTCGGCGTAACGAAGCGGCTCTTGGCCTTCGCCGCCGTTCGGACTGCCCACGAGGAGCGCGTAGGCGAAGGGGTGAGCCGTCGTCGGAAGATCACCCGCAAACGCCTCGCTCGCGAACGGAGTCTGGAGGACCGCCGAGCCGAGGATCGATAGCGCAAACGTGCTCGCTCGAAGAAGGCGGAGACTGGAAGAAGTAAAGCGCCGCATGGTCGTTGAAGAGAAGACGCGCGGGCCCTCCCTTTTGGCACTTTATTCTATCGGGGACGGCTCGGACTCATTCGATGAGGCGTGCGCCCGGGCTAGCGTTGAGCTCGTAAACACATGGATCTAAAGGTACATTCGGAAAACTCATGAGCTACCGCGATGATTCCGCGATCTCCGTGCGCCTCGAAAGGGCCGAGGAAGAAAACAGGTGGCTCCGCGAGAAGCTCGCCAAGTTCGAAGGTTCGAAGGAGGAACAGCCCGTCGAAAACGAGCCGCCTCCCGATTCGTTGGAACAAGACGAGCTCGAGCGAGCGCACGACGCCGTTCGATCGGCGAAGGAGAAAGCTTCGAACATGCAACTCCAGCTCGAGTGGGCGCGTGAAGAGGTCGAGCAGCTGAACAACGCCAACGATCGCCTGAAGCGGCGCATCGTCGAGCTCGAATCGGAGGTGCGTCTTCGCGACGAAGATCTCAAGAGGCTTCGCAACGGGCCCGACGGCGAAACGGTGAGGCAGATGCAGCGTCTAACGGAGCTCGAAGACGAGCTCTTGGCGCTCCGCTTCGAAAACGAGGAGCTGAAGCAAAAGGCGTGACGGCGCTCTAGCCCTTCACGAAAGGCTTGGGAACGCGGCCTTCGCCTTGTCGCGCGAACATCCAGCCGGGGTATTCGGCGGGGAGGGTAGACACTTCGTCGAGCTGCGCGATCTCTTCGGCGGTGAGATAGAGATCTGCCGCGGCGAGGTTGTCCTCCAATTGGTCGGGGCGCTTGGCGCCGATGATCACGCTCGTGACGAAAGGCTTCGCGAGCGTCCACGCGAGAGCGACTCGTGCGACGGACGTCTCGTGGGCCTTGGCAATCCCGCGCATCACCGCGACGCATTTCCAGGCGCGATCCTTGTCGACGGGAGGGAAGTCGAAGGTCACACGGCGCGATCCCTCCGCCGACTCCGTGCCGGGGCCGAACTTCCCAGAGAGCAGGCCTCCCGCGAGGGGAGACCAAACGAGGAGCCCGACGCCCTCCGACTCCATCATCGGGACGATTTCGCGCTCGATGTCGCGGCCAGCGATCGAATAGTAGGCCTGCGCCGTCTCGAAGCGTGCCCAACCGCGACTCTCGGCGAGCGTGTTGGCCTTCGCGACTTTCCACGCGGCCCAGTTGGAGCAGCCGATGTAACGCACGAGCCCTTCGCGAACGAGATCCTCGAGCGCGCGCATCGTCTCTTCGACGGGCGTGACGGCGTCGTTGCCGTGGATTTGATAGAGGTCGACGTAGTCGAGACCGAGACGTTCGAGGCTTCGCTTGATGCCATCGTGAATGTGGCCACGCGAGGCTCCGAGATCATTCGGCCCTTTGCCGACGCTCCCGAAGACTTTGGTTGCGACGACGACGTCCGAGCGTTTCACGCCGAGCGATTTGAGGGCGCGCCCCACGAGCTCCTCGGAGCGACCTTCGGAGTAGACGTCGGCCGTGTCGATGAAGTTCACACCCGCCTCGAGCGACTTTCGGATGAGCTCTGCCGAAGCGCCCTCGTCGAGCTCGCCGATCGCCTTCCAGAACCCCTGACCGCCGAAGGTCATCGTGCCGAGGCAAAGTTCCGAAACGTAGAGGCCCGTTCGACCAAGTCTTCGATAGCGCATTGCCCATGGAATAGGGCGGAAGCACGCCATCGGCAACACACGCAGCGCGATCGGCGTTAGCCTGAACATCGTGAGCAATGAAGACGCGCCCACGCCTCTAAAAGAAGCGCACGATCATGCGGCGCACGATCACGCTTCTCATGAAGATGGTGAGCACGCCGGTCATGACCACGCGGGGCACGACCATGGTGGTCACGATCACGCGCATCATCACGGACCCGGTGCGCACCTCGGTACGCCTGCGAAGCGGCTCCTCATCGCGCTCATCCTCACCGCGTCGTTCCTCGTCGTCGAAGCAGTCGTCGGAATTCTCTCGGGAAGTCTCGCCCTTCTCAGTGACGCAGGGCACATGCTCACGGACGCCGGCGCTCTCGGGCTCGCTCTCGTCGCTCAGCGCATCGCCGATCGACCGCGAACGCGTCTTCATACCTTCGGGTTTCGGCGCGCAGAAATTCTAGCGGCGCTCGTGAACGGTGGAGTGCTCGGAGTGAGCGCAGTGTGGGTCATCATCGAAGCGATTCATCGCATCTCGAATCCGCCGCCCGTCGCTGGCCCCTTCATGTTGGCGACGGCGACGCTCGGACTCGTCGTCAATCTCGCCGCCGCTTACGTTCTCGGTTCGGGAAAGCGCGAGAGCAACGCGAACGTCAGCGCGGCTTATGCGCACGTATTGGCGGATGCTGCAGGTTCGGTGGCGGCGATCGTCGCGGGAATTTTCGTGACCGTCTTCCACCTGGCGGTCGTCGATCCCATCGCTTCGATTCTCATCTCCGTGCTCATCCTCTGGGGCGCATGGGGGCTCATCCGCGGATCCGTGAACGTGCTCATGGAGACGGCTCCGCACGGCGTTCGCCTGCGCGACGTAGAGGCGACGATTCGCGCGGTCTCCGGCGTCTCTGATTTGCATGACCTCCACGTCTGGTCGATCTCGGAAGGCTTTCCCGTCGTCACGGTTCACGTGATGCTCGACGGCACCGCGCACGGCACCGATGTCGCGCGCCGCGTCAGCGAACGCATCCGCGATGCGCACGGCATCGAGCACGTCACCGTTCAACCAGAGCCACCGAACAAGTCACGACTCATCTCGAAGGAGCGACTCCTTCGCCGCGAGTCGAAGTCGGACTTCCCCGTGGCTAAGGCTTGACGATGTCGGCTGCGCTACGCGGATAGACGACGAGGTATTTCGAGACGGACGCATCGGTGGGAGGAACGAACATCCCGAACACGCCGCTGACCGAAGTGAACTTCGTCTTCGTGCCGCTCGTGAGGCCCGTGAAGGATCCGCCCGCTTCGCAGTAAGGACTCAAGCTGACGATCGCGCCACCCGCACCGCCGTCGTAGATCGCGTCGCCAAGACCGAAGATCTCCGTCGCTCCTTGCGGGGTTCCGATGACGTTGCTGATCTTCACGAGAAGCGGTCCGACCGTGTCTTCGTAGGAAGAGACGGAGAGATCCGAAAGCTTCACACCCGTGATGGGCGTTGGGGATCCGGATCCAATCTTCGTCGCGCAGCCGGGGTAGTTGCTGGTGGCTCCGAGAGCGAGCTCGTTCTGACCGTTCGTCGAAGCGCGCGCGGCGTATGCGTACACGTTCACTTGATCACCGGGCTTGATGCTCGAGAAGAAGGTCGAGCCCGCGGCGGAGACGAAAAGACGGATGGCGTGCTTGGCGCCAGCGGCGAGAGAATCGTACGTCTGATCTTGTTGTACGAAGATTTGGCACGAAGAGCCGGCCACGCAACCGCCCTTCGAGATTGCCGTCACGTAGACGCCCGGGAGCCAGACGCCCGTCGCGGTCGCCGGATTGGCGGCCCACACGTCCGTGATGAGCTTGGCAGTCGAGCCCGCCGGTTGCGTTGCGCAGTCGGGCCAGACGACGTTCGTATCGCCCGTTGGGGGATCCTCTTCGTCCGCGTCGACGTCATCCGGATAATCGACGCTGGTGTCGCCCTTGCCGGAGTCTTTCTTCTTTCCGGCGTCGACCTCACTGCTGACGCCGCGTTCGGGATCGCTTCCGCAGGCGTAGGCGCCGAAAGAGGCGCAGACGAGAGCGACGAGGAGGGGAGAGAGATAACGACGAGCCGACGCGTACTTCATAAGAAAAACTCCGACAGGTTGGTGAGTGATCGGCGAATCAGCGCGCCACGCATTGGATTCCGCCTTCTGCACACACTGGGCCACCGCGAGTCGTGGGTGAATCTTTGAAATATCGAAGGCTTACGCGCATCTCACTTCCGAAACCCAAGCTGGTCTCGCAAACGGGATCCACCCCGACGGCCCTCCCTTCGCGGAGGGATCGCCGCCAACCTCGCTTTCTTGCGAGCGCTCAATGCGGATAGTCGACCGCGATCACCGTCAGCTCTTCTTCGGAGTCGTCGCGCTCGAACTCGCGCACTTCGCCCGCGCGAGCGCCGATGAGAGCGGCCGCGATGGGCGCAGTAACGCTCATGCCGTCCGGTACGAGACCGATTTCATCCGCAGAGACGAGCACGACGCTGCGCTCGCGGCCTCTCTCGTCTCGAAATCGAACGTGCGCGCCGAGAGCCACGAGGTCTTCCGAAGCAGGTTCCGAGATCGTCCCTTCGGCGATGGACTCGAGGTGAGCGCGATCGAGCAGGCTCGATTTGTCTTTCAACGTCTTTCGCGCGAGCGCCTCTTTGGCGAGGCGAACGCCGAGACGCGAGACGAATCGCGAGCCGCCCACGTGCTTCGTTGCAGTCGGCGCGACGAAGCCGCCGTCGTCGTCTTCCTTCGTGAACGCTTTGCTCATCCACAAAGCATAGGACGCTCACGAAGAAAGAATAGAGCGCGTCGTTACGTCCGGCTCTTGTCGAACGCCGCGCCGTTCGTCGGCTTCGTCGTCACCGGCGCGACATACTTCACGCTTCGCAAGAGGTCGCGGAAGCGCACGTTCAGCTCCGCGAGCTTGGCTTGCGTCTCGACCTGCTTTTTTCCGAGCTCTTCGCTCTTGTGCGAGAGCTCTTCGACGCGCTTCGTGAGTTGCGCGCGAAGCTTGTCGGCGAGCTTGTTCTTCTCGATGGCGCGAAGACTGCGGCGCGTCTCTTCGGTTTGATTCGAGATCTCGTAGAGACCCGTTCGAAGCTCACCTTCGACATCGTTGAGATGAACGATCTCCGTGCGAAGCTTCCAAGCTTCCGTAAGAGCCGTTTTCGTCGCTGCATCGACGGCGGGATTGGCGAGTAGGCCACGAATGGCAGAGTCCGCGATGGCGGTCGTCCAACCTTCGATGCGTTGGATGCTCACGCGCTCGTCCACGACGAGCTCACCTTCGGCATTCGGGCCGAGATCGTAGGGCACGAGCGCGGAGCCCGTGCCGACGTTGTCTTCCGTCGTTGCAGGCGCTTTTTCGAGGCGGCTCCCCGAGATGCGCGGATGCTTCACGAGCACCTTCGCGCTCGTGTTTGCGCCATTGCGGATGCGATAAATGGTCTGCGTCGCGCTGTCGCGCTCGATGGTGAGCTGCGCGTTCTCGATCTTCTGCACGCGTTCTCCGAGTTCGTCGGTCTTCGTCGACCGATCGAGCGCGATGCTGCGGTCGAGCGCGAAGGGAACGGTCGCAGTTGCGCCGTCGGGAAGCGGATCCACCATGCCTTGCCCGAGGAAAGCTCCGCGATCGAACACGGCGATGGGCCCTTTCTCGAGCGTACCGCCGCTTTTGTTCACGAAGCGAACGACGCGGAACGGGTGCGAATACGAATCGGGAACGCCGCCATCGGGAGCGAAGAGAAACGCAGCATCACCCGGGATCTTCTTCGAGAGCAGCATCACCATCGTCGCGGACTTGTCAGGGATCGTGACGCGGACGGGGAGATCGTAACGCGTGACGCCCCCCGTCGCGCTGATGGCGGCGAGCGATCGTAAATCGCGCGGGCCGGAGGGAGCCACGGGAGCGCGGGGAGGTGGCGGCGGTGGTGCCATCGGCTTGGCAGCCGTTGCGCTCTTCGCGCGTCCCATACCTGATCCGAAGCCTCCAGCGGATGCGCTGCCGGCGGGACCACGCCGAGCAGCTTGGCCGGCGACATCCATCTTCTTGTCTTTCGAATTCGGCGCGTCGCTTTCGTCTTCGGCGCCGTCGTAGTCAGGCTCGGGCGCAGATTCTGCCTGCGGTACGGATACCGGAGCTGCGGGCCGCGGTGGCTCGGGTGCATTGGCGAGCGTCGTCTCCGATCGCGGAACGGCGGCAATCACTTCGCCCTCGTCCGTCACCGTGGGCCGGGTCGGGATGACGGGCGTCCCCAAGGTCGCTTCGAAGGCGAGGGGAGCGCCTGCGACGAGCGAGAGCTTGATGTCTTTCCAGTCTTCGCCAGAAAGGTTTTGCACGATGCCCCATGCCTGCATCGAGGCTTGCCCGTTGCCTTCGACGACGAGGCGATACGAAGGGCGCCAGACGGGCGCTTCGGTGACGTAGCCGAGCTGAAGGTCGTGCTCTTCACCGTCGAGCTCGAGAACTACCTCGCGAATGTGACGGCGCTCTTCTTCGCTGCAGGTTCGAAGGCGCGGCGCGTCGTCTTCATCGTCGTTGCGTCGACGTTTGCGTTGCACGGGTTGCGGATTCGGATCGCATTGCGGAACGTCGTCTGGGCTCTTGATTGGGAAGGCGGCGGCGCGAACGCTGCTTCCACCTTTTTCCATCACTGCGAGCGTCGCGAGAAAGTCTCCGACGGCCGCTTCCTTCATCTTGAAACGCACGGTGCTCTCGTCGACTTTGCCGCCGCGCTCGAAGTAGGCAATGCCGTTGCGATAGACGACGACGCGCTCGAGCGGGAGGTTCGAGCTGACGATGGCGGAATTGCCGCAACCGGTCGTGAAGGCCGTCGTACCGGCAACGAGAAGCGGAAGGAGGCGCGCACCAGAAAGAGAAGAGCGACGAAATGAAATCATGTGGTTCGAAGGTACACGACGCGCGAAAAAGGAGAACGATCTACAAAACGAGAAAGGCCCCCCGAAGGGAGCCTTTTTCTCGCGTGAAGGGTTCGAGCCCCTGGCGGTCTCGACTACTCGTTCACAGTTCTATTTGCTGCGCGCTCAGCCGGCTTTGCCGCTGACGCTCGCGCTGGCGCTCACGCTCACGTTGATGCTCACGCTCGCTTCAGCCGAGGCTTGAAGAGAAGACGAGAAACACGCTGCGCCCGCGAGGCCGATGTCGCCGACCGCGGAGAATGCACCGACGGTTTTACCGGCGACGGCGGCGATCGGATCCTTCAACGCGATCGTCAGGTTGATCGCCTGGCCGATGTCGTCGATGTGCTTGTCGAGCGCGTTGTAGAGCTCGGCATCGCCGTCGACGCGAAGCGTGGCTTGCGGAGGAGGACAATCGACCTTCGCGCTTGCTTGCGCTTGGCAGCTGCCGTGGCACTCCGCGCTACCCGAGCAATCGAGCTTGCCGGTGCAGGTCGGGGGCTTGGCTTCGCCGGTGCAGGTGCCGTGGCAGGAGCCTTGGCACGAAGCGCTTCCCGGTTGGACTTCGCATTTGCCGTTGCAGGTTCCCTTGCACTCGACGCCGCCCGATGCCGAGCAGCTACCCTTGCAGCTTCCCGTGCACTGACCGCCCGAGAACTGTCCCGTGCACTGCGCCTTGCAGGAGCCCGAGGCCTTGCCGGTGCACTTGCCTTCGCACTTGCCCTTGCACTGCGCGCCCGTCGCCGTGCTTCCGTCGCACGTTCCGTCGCAGGTGCCCGAGCACGAACCGCTGAACTCGACGCTGCAGCCTGCGTCACACGTACCGGACCACGTGGGGGCCGTGCACGATCCTTCGCAGGAGCCCGCACACTGCACTTCGAGATCCGACGTACAGCTTCCCGAGCAGGTGCCGGTGCACGCAACGCTCGGCGCGGTCACGTCACAGGAGCCGCTGCACGAGCCGTTGCACTCGACGACGAGCTTGCCGGGTTCGCACTTCGCTTGGACGTCACAGTCGACGTCGACCTTGCACGAGGCTTCGCAGCTGGCTTGCGCGCTGACGCTCGCTTCACAGTTGAAGGCGACATCGAGAGTGACCGTAACGCCCTTCGCGAGAGCGGCTTTGACGCGCGTATTGAGGATCGCGCATGCTTCCGATGCCGTCGACTTCGAGGTGTCGAGGCCGAGGTCGGCGTTGACGGCGTTACAGATGTTGAGCCATTTGGCTTCGACTTCCTTGGCCTTGGTTGCGAGCGCAGAAGTCGCGTCGCCATAAGCCTTCAACGTCGCTTGGGCGCGATTCGTCGTGTCGAGATCTCCGCAGGAGCCTCCGAGGGGGTTGTCGGTGCTGGAACAGCCGACCGAGGCGAGGAGAAGGGTGACGGCCGAGAAAGCGGCGCCATTGATGATGCGACGAGAAAGGAAAGCACTCATAGAGGAAGACTCCTGGTTAGGGGTAGTGGAAGACCGAGCTGGCTCCGTATGCGAGCCCTGTACCTGTTGCAGAATACCTGAAATCAAGCGTCGCCGAGAAATGCTGCTGTGGCAAAATGCCTCGAACGGGAAAGAAGGGTGATCCCGGCGTTTCGAATCACCGTGGAAGGACGACGTCGAGCGCGGGGCTATTCAGAGCCGCCCGCCTCGTACCTTGTCGTACTGCTTTCTTGCGCGAGGAGATTGATTCACGCGCGTTGAGATTGTCGATGCGCGGGGCGCACTTGGTCACGCGTTTCTCGCAATGACGACGACGGAATAGGCGACCGCTTTCCTCGTCCCTGGATTCGCATACGAGTGTCGCTGCTCTCCTCGAAACGCGACAACGTCGCCAGGGTGGAGATGAAAGCGTTCACCCCCCACCACGAGAACGATCTCGCCGCTCTCGCACGTCAAGAATTCGCGCGTTCCCGGCGTGTGCGGGACTCCGCCCATGCGCGCCTGTGCTGGAAGCTCGATGCGATCAATCTCCATCCCCGGGATCGGATGCGGCAAGAGCTTGTGCACGAGTGCGCCACCTTGTGTGCGAATGGGCAGCGAGCCCTTCGGGAAGAACTCGCCCTCGGCGCGCCGCGTCGAAAGAAGCTCCTCTAGCGTCACCTGAAATGCATCGGCCACGCGTCGAAGAACCGCAATGGTTGGATTGGCCGACCCCGATTCGAGGTTCGTCCACGTAGCGCGGGGTATCCCGGCGATCTTCGCCATCTGACCCTGCGTGAGTCCTCTCGCTTCGCGTAGCTGATGGATGTTCTTCGCGATCCGATCGCTGACGTCCTTGTCGCTCGTTGGGGTCGCACCTGCAATCCTAGGCATGTCGAGAAAATAGCCGCTCGCCAATATATTGGCAACGAAGGCGACGAAGTAGCGAACCGTTCCTACGCTTCTTTCATGAGCCAACATGAATCATTTTCGCGGAAGCATTCGATGGGGTCGCTCGTTACGGGCGCAAGTCGCGGCCTCGGCCGAGCATTGGCGCGGTCGCTCGCACGAAGAGGCGACCGCGTCGCGCTCGTGGCGCGTGACGGGGCGGCGCTCGAGCGCGTCGTTCGCGAGATCCGCGAGGAAGGCGGTGAAGCCTTCGCAATTGCGAGAGACATCGGCGAAAAAGACGACATTCACGCAATCGCCGCGCTCGCTTCGGAAGCTCTCGGCTCGGTCGACCTCGTGATTCACAACGCAAGCACCCTCGGTCCCTCACCGCTGAGGCTTCTCGGTGACACCGATTGCGAGGATCTCGAGCGAGCACTCGCGGTGAACGTCGTCGGTCCGTTTCGGCTCACCAAATCACTTCTCGGAGCACGAGTCCTGCGAGCATCCGGAACCTTCGTGCACATCAGCTCGGACGCAGCCGTCGCTGCGTATCCCGAGTGGGGCGCGTATGGTGCGTCGAAGGCGGCCTTCGATCATCTCGCACGAACCTGGGCTGCGGAGCTCGAAGGAACGGGAGTTCGCTTCGTCACGCTCGATCCGGGAGAGATGGACACGGCGATGCACCGTGAGGCGCTACCACTCGCTGACCCGAGCCTGCTCGCGCGACCCGAGGACGTCGCCCAAGCCATCGTGTCGATTCTCTCGCACCCCGAGCTTGCGAGTGGATCGCGCATCGAAGTGAGCTCGTGGAGGCCGTCATGATGCCGCCCAACCAAGCGAAACGCAGGCTGCTTGCGATCGACGCAGCTCGCGGGAGCCTTACGCATCACACGACCGACGCGCTGCCTACGCTCCTTTCGCGCGGAGACCTCGTCGTCGTCAACGACGCGGCAACGCTCCCTGCGTCGATTCGAATGCGCGTCTCGGTGACCGGCGAGCTCGTCGAGCTGCGTCTTGCGAGCGAGATTACGAACAACACCGCTCGTGCCGTTCTGTTCGGAAAAGGGGACTTCAGAATTCGCACGGAAGATCGCGAACCTCCGCCCGTGCTCCACGCGGGGACGGTTCTCGTGTCGGAGCAGTCTCGGGCGACCGGGCACGAAGCTCTGCGTTGCATGATTGCTTCGGTCGATTCGACGTCACCTCGGCTCGTCGCGGTGCGCTTCATCGGAGATGAGCTCGCAGTGTTGGATTCGCTCTATCGAACTGGTGTACCGATTCAATACGCGCACGAACGAGAGCCGTTGTCCCTCTACGCCGTGCAGACCCTCTTTGCGACGCGTCCTTTTGCCGTCGAACCTCCTTCTGCGACGTTCGCGCTTTCGTTCGGAGCGCTCCGCGAGTTGAACAAGCGCGGGGTTGGCGTCGCGTCGTTGACGCACGCCGCAGGACTTTCGGCGACGGGTGACCCGCTCCTAGATGCGCGCCTCCCGCTCGAGGAGCGATTCGTGCTTCCAGAGAAAACGGCGCGCGCAGTCGAGGACGCTCTCGTTCGAAACACTCGCGTGGTCGCGATCGGAACGACCGTGGCGCGAGCGCTCGAGAGCGCAATTCGCATCGGCGACGGAAGGATCGCATTCGGTGAACAAAGGACCGCGCTGCGACTCGGGCGAACGGAACCTAGGCGTGTCGTTCACGCAATCGTCACGGGAGTCCACGCACCCAACACCTCGCATTTCGAGCTCCTCCATGCATTCGCCGGCGAAGATCTCTTGGCACGTGCGTCTGCGGAGGCGACGCACGCGGGGTATCGCGAGCACGAGTTCGGAGACAACGTGATCGTGCTCGCCGAGAAAGTCGACGGGTCAAGATCTCGCGAAGCGAGAGCCGGTGTCGCTGAAGCGTTATGCTAGTGTCCTCCGGCCCGAATGCCGAACGAAGAGACAGCTCGCGATCGCACGCTTGAAGGCGCCCCAGGGGCCACGTGACTCGCCGACCGGTTGCGTTCTCCGCAATGATGCTGTTTTTTGGCGTCGCCGGGCACACTCTTTTCGAGACGACCCGCGACGCACTCTTTCTCGAGAAGGTGCCGACGGAGCGTCTCCCGTGGATGTACCTGCTGCTCGCCGGCCTCGCCTTTTGTTACTCCTTCATGCCGGCGCGAAATGCTCGCAAAGCCGATCCGCGCGTTCCTTTCTTCCGGTGGGCCGGCGCTGCCGCGCTCGTCAGTCTCGCGTTCGCGTTCCTGGGCTCCCGCGCAGGGATTTGGGGTTTCTACGCGATGTACCTGTGGAGCGGCTTTTCGGGGGCGATTTTGCTCTCGCAGGGCTGGCTTCTCGTCACGCGAAACGTTCGCGGATTTCATGCGAAATCGGATCTGGCGACTGTCGGACTCGGCGCGGTTGCAGGCGGCGGAACGGGAGCTCTCGTTGCGCGGTTCGTCGTCACGCGCGCGTCAGGGAGCACGCCGCTCTTCTTCGTCTGCGCACTCTTCTTGGCTGCCGTAGCGAGCGCCTTTCCGCTCCGTGCCGAAGAAGAGGAGGTGCCGCTCGCCGAAGCCGAAAAGTCGATGCAGGGTGCGAGCGTCCTTTTCAAGGAGTCGTATCTCCGCGCGGTGACCTTGCTCGGGTTCCTTTCGTTCTTCGCGCTGACGCTGCTCGACGTGAGTTACAAAACCGAGATTGGCCGTGAAGTGCCTGAGGCCAATCGCGCGGCCGTGCTCGCGACGGTTTCGCTCATCGGCAACATCCTCTCGCTTCTGCTGCAGCTCTTCGTTGCGCGGGTCGGACTGCGATTCCTCGGCACCGTCGCGCTTGCGGGCACCTTGCCGTTTTTTCTGACGATCACCTCGTTCGGGTGGGCGCTCACCGAGACTCTGCGCTGGGGAGTCACGCACGGGCTCTACATGCTGTTTCTGGCGCGCATCTTCGACCAGGGGATGCGGTTCTCTACGCAGCGTACCTCGAGCGAGCTCCTGCTGTTACCCATCGGGGACCACCTGCGTGCGCGTATCAAGCCGATCTTGGACGTGCTCCTTCAACGGCTCGCTCAAGCGACGGCTTCGGTCGTCGCACTTCTCGCGTTCTACTACCGCGTCGAAAACTGGAGCCTCATCGTCGTGGGCGCGATGTTCGCGTGGTTCATCTCGGCGATCGCGCTGCGCTGGCCGTATCGGCACGTGTTCTCGCAAGCTCTGCGCGGAGGAATTCTTCGTAGCGAAAGCGTGCTTGCGCCATTCGGCAAAGAGGGCACGGCGACGCTCGTCGCGGCGCTGTCGAGCGACAACGAAGCCGAGGTCGAGACGGCGCTGTCTCTTCTGCGAGAGCAGCGCCTCGGCCACCTCGTACCCGCGCTCATTCTCTACCATCCCAATCCAAAGGTCGTAGAGCGCGGAATGGCCGTGCTCGTTGCGGAGCAGCGTCGCGACGCCGAGGTGCCTCTCCGTTACCTCGTCGAGAAGGGCGCGTCCGAGACGCGTGCCGCCGCCTTGCGCGGTCTCGGCTCCCTCGGCGCGCCGAAAGAAATTTTCGAACCGTTCCTCACTTCGGAGGATGCCGAGCTGCGCGCGACGGCGCTTGCCGTGCTCTATTCGCGCGGGCTCTTCACGCAAGAGGAAGCGCGCTCGTACATCGACGAGCCGCGAGAGATCGAGACGATGCGCGCAATGCTTCGCGCAATCGCTGCGAGTCCGAGTCCGGTCTTCGTTCCATTCTTTCCCTTGATGGAGGAGGTCGCGGGCGCCGAGATCGCCCCCGAGCTCGTGCATGCGATGGCGGCGCTGAAGGATCCGACGTTCATTCCGGTGCTTCTTCAATACGTCGTTCCACGAGCGAGCCGCGCAGAAGCGCGGCACGCGCTGGCTCAACTGGGGGAGCCCGCACAGGCGGCAATTGAAGATCGGCTCTTCGATCCGAAGACACCCCGTGCACTTCTCTCTCATCTTCCGCGAACGCTCGCGCGCTTCGGAAACGAGCGCGCCGTGGGAATGCTGCTTCGCGTGGCAGAGCAACATCCTGAAGGCCTCGTTCGCTTCAAGGCGCTGCGTGGGCTCGGCTTCATGTTGGCCCGCCAGCCGCGCCTCAAGGTGCCGAGAGTGCGTCTCTATCGAATGCTCGAGAAGGTGATCGGCGAGCTCCGCAACTGGATCCAGCTCGAGCAGTTTCTTCGCGCGACGAAGCCGAGCGAAGCCTTTCAGGTCGGGCTCACGCATCGTTTGCTCGTCGACTACGTCGCCGATCGCCGCGCCCAAGTACTCGAACGCCTCTTTCGCGTTCTCGCGCTGCGTTTTCCCGCCGAAGACTTCTACCGAATTCACGCCGGCATCACGTCTCCCGATGCGCGCCTCCGTAGGCAGAGCAAAGAGCTTCTCGAGACCGTATTGCGAGGACCCGTGCGGGTTCCGACGCTGAGCATCTTGGCGTTCCTCGAATCGGAGCTCGACGAACCTTTGCCGCGGATTCGTGAGCTCTTGGAACGAGTCGACGCGCTCGGGAGCGAGATCGGGCGCGAAATCGTCAAGCGCTATCGCGGTCTGCTTCCGCCCGAGCCGGAACCGGAGCCGAGATCGACTTCGGTGCCGTCGGCCGTGCCACGGCTCATTCGCGAGCCCGTCTGAGCTTCTAAGAGGACCGCATCTGCGCTATGAAATGCGTGCATGCTGTTTCGCGACACGCTCGAGCGGGTGCTCTTTTTGCGGAAGGTCGCGCAATTGGGGAATCTGCCGGCCGGACCTCTTTCGGCGTTGGGCGAAGCCATGCGCGAGCGCACGTTCACGGCGGGCTCTTTGATCATCCCGCCTCAAGATGGCAAGCATCGAGACCTCGTGATCGTCGCATCGGGGACTGTCGCCCTCACCCACAAGGGTGAAGCTGCGTGGACGACGGACGAGCCGCATGCGCTCAACTTCCTCTTCCTCTTCGTCGCCAATGCCGAGGTCGCCGTCAAGGCGGTAACCGACGCGACGGTGCTACTGCTCCCTGCCATTGCGCTGCGAGATGTGCTCGAAGATTCGTTCGAAGTGACGGCCCTGCTTCTGCGTAATCGTGCCGCATTCATCGCGAGTGGCGGACTCAAACGTTTTGCGCTTCGCCTCGAAGAGCGCGAAGACGACGACGTCGCCTTGCCGTTGGAAGACGATCTCGTGTCGCGAATCCTCGCATTGCGGGCGATCTCGCCGATCCGCGAGATGGAGCTCGATGCCATCGCCAACATCGCGCGCGTCGCGAAGCGCGTCGACTACACCCGCGGCGACAGCGTGTTCGTGAAAGGCGAGCCGAGTCAGCGCATCGTGCTCGTGCTTTCGGGCCTCCTCGAGCTCTCCGATCCCGAGAGCAAAGAGACCTCGTCGGCGGGGGCCGGTGCAGCCGTGGGCGTGTTAGACGTGCTGGCTGCCGCCGGATACTGGTTCGACGCAAAGGCGGGGGCAGGCCTCGCGACACTCGAGGTGGCCGCCGAAGACCTCTTCGACATCTTGGAAGATCACGCGGAGTCGAGCCAGCGCTTGCTCGCGTTCTTCGCGGAGCTGACCTTGCGGATTTTCACGTCGAGTCACGAAGAATCGCAGCGAGTCGAAGCTCAAAAGGGCGCCGCCTGACGTTGGCTCACAAAGGCGCGAACGCGGCAGGTCGAGGGACTGCGTCGCTTGCCGAACGCCTCGTTATGCCCTAATCCCTTTCCCTAGAATTCGCTTCATGTCGTCCTCGTTGGACGCACGCAGAAGCCGCAAATCCCGCTACAAAACTGGAGTCCACAATGTCGCTCGTACAAAAGCCCGCACCTGAATTCACCGCAGAAGCCGTCCTCGCGAACGGCGAGACCGCCAACGTCTCGCTCTCGCAATTCAAAGGAAAGAGCTACGTCGTCCTGTTCTTCTATCCCTTCGACTTCACGTTCGTCTGCCCGACGGAAATCCTCGCGTTCTCGAACCACATCGAAGAGTTCAAGAAGCGCAACGTCGAGGTCATCGGCGCCTCGATCGACTCCGCACACGTTCACCGCGCTTGGCGCAACACGAAGACGGACGACGGCGGCATCGGCGCCATTGGCTACACGCTGCTCGCGGACGTCAACAAGGACATCGCGCGCTCGTACGGCGTTCTTCTCGAAGGCGGCATGGCGCTTCGCGGAACGTTCATCATCGACAAGGAAGGCATCGTTCGCCAAGAGACGATCAACGACCTCCCGCTCGGCCGCTCGGTCGAAGAGACGCTTCGCCTCGTCGACGCTCTTCAGTACACGGAAGTGAACGGCGAAGTTTGCCCCGCTGGCTGGAACAAGGGCGCCAAGGGTTTCAAGGCAGACCCCAAGGGCATCGCCGGATACTTGAAAGAGAACGCGACGAAGCTCTAAAGCGCCGTCGAGCTGCTCTAAAGCGCCGTCGGGCTGCTGCGCGGCGTGCTGCGTCGGTTGGCCTTCTCAACGTACCGTCGTACGTTTCCGAGGGCCGCCCTAGCAGCACGCCGCTCGCTACGCTCGACGACGCTTTAGAGGGCGTCGTGTAGACGTTGTGGGAGGAGCGAGACGGTGGTCTCGCTTTTTTCGTTTTGTGGCGGGTGAGGCTTGTGCGTGGCAATCACCGCATGCAGCAGATGTTGTTCGTGAGACCGCAGGATTGCTTCGAGATGGTTCCGCCGATGGCCGTGCAGGGATCGATGAGCCCCGAGCCGTCGTCGAAGAGGCATTCACCGCCCGAGAGCGTGCAGGCCGAGGTGATGCAGCAGTGAGGGCGCTGCGGAAGGCAGTCGTCCGCAGCGACCTCGGTCTCGCAGTAGCTCGATTGAGCGATCGCTTGAGAGACGCACGAGCCGCCGAAGCTTCCGCATGAGTTGGGTGGCTTTGTCCCGGAGTCTTTCTTCACGGACACGTCAGGAACGTCGGCGTCCTCTTCCTCGAAGACATCCGCGTCATAGTTGCCACTATCGATGTAGGATGCATCCTTGTAGCCGCCGTCTCTGTAGCCCGCGTCGCGGCGTCCGGCGTCGTAGTCGTAGGTGCCGCTGTCGCGCGGGGGATCGTACCCGCCATCGGAACGGTCATAAGGAGACGGATCGGCCCAAGGATCATTCCACGAGCTCTCGCCGCTGCATGCGAATGCGGCTGGAGCGAGCGCGAGT
>JAHFDV010000023.1:0-8005 GCA_023248815.1 Myxococcales bacterium | reverse complement strand
AAAAAGGAGTGCCTTCGTGAGTCGAACGGAGAACAGCTTTGCAGCCTCGAGAGGAGTCGGCGAGTGGGTCATGTCTCTTCATGTCCAGCGCCGTTCGCGTGCATCACGCATTCGTACGTCGCGTCGCGGGCGCATCATCGTGTGAGGCGAACCGTTCAGCGCATGCAGCAGATGTTGTTCCGCAGGCCGCAGGATTGCGCCGAGATCGTTCCCCCGATGGCTGTGCACGGATCGACGAGACCCGAGCCGTCGTCGTAGAGGCACTCTCCGCCAGCCCGTGTGCAGGCGGAGGTGATGCAGCAATGGGGCCGTTGCGGCAGGCAATCGTCCGCGACGACTTCGGTCTCGCAATAACTCGATTCTGCGATGGCTTGAGAGACGCACGAACCGCCGAAGCTTGCGCAGGAGTTCGGAGCTTTCGGGCCGGAGTCTTTGGTTGGGGAAGCGTCTGACGCTTTCGCATCCTGCGGAAGACTCGAGTCAGATGAAGCGTCGTTGTCACTGTAAGGAGCGTCTCTCGGGGTTGCGTCCTTTGCACGCGCGTCGCGCCAGTCACCGGCGTGAGCGGCGTCCCGCTCGTCTTCTTCTTCTTGACCACTGTCTTGGCTATCGCGCCGGACCGCGCCGTCGTAGTTCACGTAGGGATCGTCTGCCCACGGGTCGGCGGCGACGGTGGTTCCGTTACATGCGAAGGCTAGGGGCGTGAGAGTGAACGGAAGAACGAGAGCTCTCGCGAGCCTAGAGAAGAGGGACTTGCGGTTGGCACTTGGCTCGGACGAAGGCATCATGCCGATCATGTCCAGCGCGACTTGAACGAATCACCGATTCGTCACCGCGCCCCCTCCAGCGGCCGCACCTTCTCTGCCGGGATGCACCCGCCCGTGGAGTTCGCCGTCACGTTGTCGATGTCCCCGTGGAAGCCTGTGTCCGTCTCCGGATTCGGGCGGCTGACGTAAACATGTCACCGCACGCAAAGACCGCAGCGACGGCCACGGCCGAAGGCTCGCGGCGAACAGGCGCGATCGATTCACGATACTTCCTGAGCTACTGAGAGCCGACGATCCCCGCTACGCGACGAACGAGCGCACCGTCGATGTGTTTCGCCGTGAATGCGCGTGCTTTTTCGCGTGCCAGCGGCCTTTGACCACTCATCATGAGCGCTTCGATTTCGAGAACGTCGGCCTCGTTCGTGAGCACGCCGTGACTCACGTCGTCGCGGTAACGAGCGAGCGTTCGCAGGGCGCCCTTGGGTTCCGACTTGCCGAGAGAGGTACGCACCTGATCGAGGAGGGAGATCTCCGTTGCGATCGACGGCGGTGGAGCTTTGGGCGCGGATGCAGCCGTCGCCACTGTTGAATCCGATTCCGCGTGTTGCGTGTTCTCTCCGCGATCTTTTGCGAGCGCAGCATTGCGGTCGACTGCCGCCGCTCGAGGCGTTGCCGTCTCGCTGGTGCGTGGAGTGCCACGCACGGCGCGCGTTTCATTTGCCTTGTCGGAAGCGCTCTCTTGCACGCTCGGAAGCGCGGCGACGTCGATCGCTGCGGGGGCAACCGTGGACGAAGCGAAGTCTAGATCAAGATCTGGATTTGCAAGCTCCGACTTCGGTTCCTCGGAAGTCGAAAGCGGGGAAGGGAGCGAGCGCTCCTGCGCTACGCCGTGACTCGAAGCGCCGGCGCTCGGGGCCACTGCGGTCGTCGATGGTGATGCGGAGCGCGTTCGCGACGCCGCGACATGGGAGGCCGTCTTCACACCCACTGCAGCCACGGCGCCCGAAAGAAGAATGGCGCCCGCAATCTTCGCAAGGCCGATGGTAGCTGCGCCCTTTGCACCGAGCGCGGCCGCTCCAGTCATGGTGGTCGCTGCCTTCGCGCCGATCGCTGCGGGGGCTGCGCTCTGCGTCGCGGCGGCCGCGCCGAGGCCGATCGCGACGGGTGCCGCGATACCGAGCGCTGCTCGAAGCCGCGCTTCGCGATCACCGCCGAGCCGCTCCCCTCGAAGCGAGCTAACGAGCGCGCCGGACGCTCCCTCCGAAAGTCTCTTCGGCTCGTTCATCGCGACATCTCTCCCTTTGCTATCGCTCGCTTCACGTGGGCTTCGAATTCGTCACGCGCGCGTCGAACGCGCGACGCAACGGTGCCGCGCGGAATCCCGAGCACTTCTGCGATTTCTGCAAACGTCATTTCTTCGATCTCGTAGAGCACGAAGGCGGCGCGAAGGTCCGCGTCCATCTGCTCGAGGATGTGGTCTGCGACTTCGCGAAGTCGACTGTGCTCGAGCATCGCGTCGGGGAGTGGATGAGGCGCAGCAACATCTTCGCCTTCCCGGTATTCTTCGCGACGGCGACGGAGCGACCGCCTCGCATTCGAGGAGACGTGGGAGGCCGTCAGATACAAGAAGGCGCGTTCCTTCCCGAGCGGCACCGACGCGAGCTTCCTCGAAAGCACGATGAACACCTGCTGCGTCGCATCTTCTGCCGTGGCCTCGTCGAGTCCGAATCGGCGACACGCTCGGAAGACGAAGTCTGCATGCGCGGCGAACATCGACGAGAAACGCTCTGCGTCGCTCGGCCAAGACTGAGCGTCGGCGACGGGCGCTTCGAGGGAGATGGCAGCGGAGCTCAAGTTGTGGTCCAAGGATGACGGAAGGAGGCTTCTAGTCGAGGTGTCCGCGCGCAAAAGATCGGATCATGAAATCGACCCCCTCTCCGCGCGCCTCTTGAAATTACTCGCTAAAAGCGGATCGATGCGCCGGCCGTCAGCGATCCCACGACGATGGGCGTTTCGAAGAAGGGATCGCTTTCGACGTAGCTGAGCCTGTCTTGCGTGAGCGGCACGCCCACGTGGAGTGCCAGCTCGAGCTCGATGCGTCGCGACAGTGCCAGCTCGAGTCGCCCCGACGTTCCGAGCACGCTCCAGGGACGCGTCGTGGCGATCGACAAGCGCGCCGCACCCCCGTCGCCGGAGAGGGCGCCGAGGTCCAAATACGTACACGGCCGGAAGGACAGTGGACCAAGGGTGAGAGCGCCGATGCATGGCTCGGCGCGCACGAAGGTCCAGCGAAGCGATGCGTTGTTCGCGGAGAAGGTCGCGGCCGTCGTGCGGTGAACGGCGAGACGAACTGCGATCCACGAGAGTGGACGGAGCTCTCCGAAAAGTCCGAGCGCGAGTACGCGACTCGGCGTGTCGAGCTCCAGTCCTTCACCGAGGACTCCGGTCGACCACTTCAGCCGCGGCGGTTTCGAAGGATCCTCCTTCTCGTCTTCTTCTTCGGCCTCCGCCGCCGGCGTGACCGCAGGCACTCTCGGCCGATCGACGGCCGACGGGTCCACCGTCAACGCGAGTACGAACGAGAGCGCGCGCGCTGCCTCCTCGCAGTCAGCGCCTTCGATCACGCGCGGCTCCTCAGAATCGCCTCCTTCGACCATCGTCAGCGTGCCTCTTCCAGCACCATTCGGCGTCTTTTCCAGCCTCACGATGGCCATGCGCTTCGCGTCGCCGTTCTCTTGCCAGGTCGACGTACGCTGCCGAACGTTGTCGACGAAGTCACCGCGCGTAGGACATTCGGGCGATGCTTCGAAATCCAGCGCGATCACCTCCGCTCGAGCACCGCGCGCCACGAAAACCACGAGGGCACTCGCGACGCTGATCGATGTCCGTCGAAGCATCTTCTTGGCGTGTAGCACGCTCGAGACAAAAGAAAACGCGGCCCACTCGGTGAAGAGTGAGCCGCGCTTCGATGCTCGTTTGGCGAGCGGGGTGTCTTACTTGTTCGCGAGCTTCTGGAGACCGAGCTCTTCGACGTTCGGAACGAGCACGATTTCGATGCGGCGATTCTTCGCTTTGCCTTGCGGCGTCGCGTTCGACTCCGCGGGATCGAACTCGGCGTAGCCTGCGGCGGAGAGCTGCTCGTTGGGAACGCCTTCCTTCGCGAGAAGCTTCGTCACGGTGAGTGCGCGAGCCGTCGAGAGCTCCCAGTTCGAGGGGAACTGGCTCGTACGAATCGGCGCGTTGTCCGTGTGACCGGCAACTTGGAAGCGGCGCCCTTGAAGCGTCGCGAGAACCTTCGCGACTTCCGCGATCTCGGCTTGGCCTTCCTTCTTGAGCTCGGGCTTGCCTGGGTCGAAAAGAACGTCGGTGTCGAGGGCGAGAACGATCTGGCCACGACGAATCGCGACCGACATCTTGCCGGCGTCGGTCATCTTGCGGAGCTTGGCGACGAGATCGTCGAAGAGCTTGGCGCGCGCTTCCGCGGCCTGCTTCTGACGACGAAGCTCGGCGAGCTCGGTGAGCTCGAGGCCTTGCTTCTTCATGACGTTTTCGGCGTCGGAGACCTTGAGCTTGAACTCGCCGTTCTCTTTTTGGAGATCCGCGATTTGCTTGTCGAGCTCGGTGATGTGCTGCTCGAGTGCCGCGCGCTGGGTCTTCTGCGCGTTGGCGTCAGCGACCGCTGCGTCGTACTGGTCTTTTGGAATTCCGCAGCCGATGAGGAACAGAAACGGGAGGGCGAGAAGGTGTCTTCGCATGGCGCGCAGCCTAGTCCGAGACGCCCGATCTGTGAAGAGGAGATGGAGACGTTCGCCGAAACGTTTCGACACGAATTTCGTTGAATGTTCGAAGGTCTACGCGCGTCACCCGCGCGCCGATCGCAAGGCCAAAAGGCGCTCGAGAAGGGCGTCGATCGCATCTTGGTCGCGCAAGAAATAGGGCGCCGCCGTGTCTGCCGACTCACCAACGCGAATCGAAAGTAGGCCGTCGTCGGCCGCGTCCTCGAAGACATCTTCGTCCGTGACGTCATCGCCGACGAAGATGGCCGTAGCTGCTCCGACGCGCGCCTGCAGAGCTCGCAACGCCGTACCTTTGTGCGGGGCGCCTTTCGGAATCACGTTGAAGACCTGCTTGCCTGGAACGATTCGCGCTCCGTCGCCGAGGCTTCCGAGCGCGCGCAAGATGAAGGTGCGAGCGGCGTCTTCATGCGGCGCGAGTCGATAGTGGATGGAGAGAGAGAGAGCCTTGTCCTCGAGGATGAGCCCCTCTTCCGCTGCGAGGGTCGTCGCGAGACGCTCTCTCCAACCTTCGACGATTGGGCGAAGCGCATCATGATTGCTCGTTCCTTCGAGCCCGTGATTTCCCACGACCTCGCGCCAGAAAATTCCTTCGACGCGAGCCGACACGTCGTCGCGTTTGCGCCCAGAGATGATGACGCAGGGATAGTGGTTCGAGACGGCGACCAAGAGACGACGCGTTTCTTCACGGAGGCATGCGTCCGCGGGTTGCGCGACGATCGGCGAGAGCGTGCCGTCGAAATCGAACGCAAGGAGCACGTTGGAGGCCGCGAAGCGCGCCAGCACCTCCCTTTGGGCGTCCGCCAAGATGTCGAGCATCAAACGGTCCCTCCGACGGGCCAAGCGCGCGCGAGCCGTCCTCCGATTCGGTCTTTTCGCCGGAGCTGCGCGGCGTCGACGAGCATGCGGCCCGCCCACCTGAAAATGTTGAACTCGGAGACGAGGGCGCGCATCGAACGCATGCGTTCCACCTGTTCTTCGATCGGCATGTCGAGCGCGAACGAGAGCGCCGAGCTCGACTCATCCATGTCGTAGGGATTCACGATCACGGCTTCTGTCAGCTCGCGGGCTGCCCCCGTGAAGCGACTCAAGACGAGCACTCCGCGGAGGTCGTCGCGCGCCGCAATGAACTCCTTCGAGACCAGATTCATTCCGTCGTGGAGACTGCTCACGTAGCAAAGCCTGGCGGCCCGATAGAACTTGTAGACGCTCCGCGGCTCGTGATGCTCGCGCAGCAAGATGACGGGGCGATAGTCGCCGCTGCCGAAACGTTCATTGATGCGCTTGACGGTGCGCTCGACCGTCTCCGTGAGAGCCTGGTAGCGCTCGATCTCGGTGCGGCTCGGGGCGGCGATCTGCACGAAGGTGAAGCGGCCGATGTACTTCGGAAAGCGCTCGAGCATTCGCTCGACGGCGAGCAGTCGCTCTTCGATTCCCTTCGTGTAGTCCAAGCGGTCGACGCCGACCCCGAGCAGCGCGTCGTCCTTGAGACCGAGCTGCGCGAAGACCTCCTTCTTGCAGTCTGCAACCGAGGGCATCCCATCGAGCCAGTGCACGGGCCACTCGATGGAAATGGGGTAGGGGCGCACGAGGCTCTGGCGCGCACCTTGAACGACCGCATTCCGTTCGCGATCGATTCGCGACTCGACGAAGGAGTCTACCGACTCGAGGAAGTTGTTGCAGTGCTGCTGCGTGTGGAAGCCCATGATGCTCGAGCCGAGGAGCCCTTCGACGAGCTCCTGACGCCACGGGCAAATTCCAAAGCGCTCCGCATTGGGCCATGGAATGTGCCAGAACGTCAGGATCGTGGCCTTCGGAAGGCGCGCGCGGATCATCGCGGGTGCGAGGGCGAAGTGGTAGTCCTGCACGAGCACGATGGGGTCATCGCGGTCGACTTCCGAGACGACGGCCTCCGCGAACTTCTCGTTCACCTGCTTGTAGTAGGCGAAGTCTTCCGCGCGGAAGGTGGGACGCGTGTGCGCGACATGGCAAAGCGGCCAGAGGCCCTCGTTGGCGAAGCCGTAGTAGTAGCCTTTCTCTTCTTCCTTGCTGAGCCAGACGCGGCGAAGGCTGTACGATTCGTCGCCTGGCGGCACACGGATGCGACCGCTTTCGTCGGCGGTTTCGCGATCGGCTGACCCGCTTCCGTGGGCGACCCAAACGCCGGAGCATGCGCGAAGCACGGGCTCGAGGGCCGTCACGAGACCGCTCGCGGGATGTACGACCTCGATCTTGGCGCCGCGCTTTTCGTGAATGTAGGGTGCACGATTCGCAACGACGATGACGCGCTCACCTTCGAGGTGCTGCTTCAACGCGCGCTTCAGGCGCTCGGGAGTCCAGCGGAGATCTCCTTGGTCCCGCTCGGTCTCTTGCGCCAAGGTCTTTGCGAGCTCGCGGATGTCGCGCAAAAGCGGCTTGAACTCAGGTCCGGCCTTTCCGCCGCGGAGAACACGTCTCAGCTCTCGCAGGAACCCTCGCCAGGAGAGCTGGGCGGCGACGAGCGTCACGAGCGCCGCACTCACTGCGAGAATCGCGAATGCCACGAGCAACATGTTGCGCATGACGCGGTCCCGCCGGGCGACGAAGCTCATGTCGTGGAGGAGCGCCACGCTTCCGCGGTGGATGTCGTCCTCGAAAATCTCGTAGACTCCGAGGTGCACGGGGCCGCCCGTGAGATCCGTCGACAGCCCGTAGGAGCCGTTGTCGCGGATCTCTCCCGCCATCTTTTTGAGGCTGGGAAGAACGGAGCAGCCGAAAGCCGCGGGATATGGCCCGCTCACTGCCACCGTGCGTCCGGTGTCGGAGCACATCGCCACGGCCATGATTCGCTCGTCGACGATGATCGCTTCGAGGAGGTCGCGAATCGCGCGATCGTCTCCCGTGCGCAGACGTTCGACAATCTGCGTTTGCGTAGTCGACACGATGAGGCGATCGCGCAGTTCGACGTCACGATCGAACCACGCGCGCGTTTTCGAGGTGAAGATCGATTGCCCGGCCCAAGTGAGTAGACCGAGACCGACTACGAGAAGGGCTAGAAATCGTGCTCCCTTTCGCATCGGCCGACCTTAGGCGGCATCTCCGAGGTCTGCAACTGACGAATCCGCATGCAAGGGTTCCCATCTCGCAAGAGGGGCACTACCTTCGATCAGGTGCGACTAGAAGACCTCGGCTTCATCGGAAACTGTCAGTTCGCTTCACACGTCCATCGATCCGGTTCGATTGTGTGGACGTGCTTTCCGCGATTCGACTCGCCGCCGGTCTTCGGAAAGCTTCTCGACGAAGACGGCGGAGAATTTCGCGTCGGCCCACGCGGTGGCGCGCTCGGCAAACAGACATATCTGCGGAATACGAATATTCTCGAGACTCGCTTCGAGACCGAAGAGGGAAGCTTCCGGGTCATCGACTTCGCGCCGCGCTTTCCACTCTTCGATCGCACTTTTCGTC
>JAHFDV010000613.1 GCA_023248815.1 Myxococcales bacterium | reverse complement strand
TTCCGCGGGTTTCGCCTGAGCGCAGGCTTGATGGAGTGCTAGTAGTGCACCCGCGGCGTGACGGCCCCAGTGATGGGCGAACGAGAAGCGCCATTCCCAGATCGCATCCGCGATCTGCCCTTTGTCCCAATGCCAAAATCCACTCCGAATGTCTCGATACACATCCAGGATGTCGTCTGAGAGTGAACCGGCGAGGCCGTTCGTGTCTTCCGGATCGTAGGCATCGAAAACTTCCCAGTAATACTCGAACTGAGCGAAACCAACCCACTCCGCGGGTGCCGGGAAGTCCGGGCTCTGCCGCGTATCACTGGAAGGTTCGACGGGTGGCAGAGCCGAGCCAGCGGCATAGAGCGAGAGAAGGTGATCGCGCGTGAGACGCAGACGTTCGCCGAGAGGAATGAGGGGAGCCCGCGCAACGAACGAGCAATAGGAGCGCGCCGCGCGTACGAATGCAGCCACGACGCGCGCGAACTCTTGAGTCCAGTTCACATCGAGCACGGTCGCATGACCAACGAGCTTCAATCCCTCGTGAACCGGTAAGATCGCTCCCGGCTGGATTACGTCCCAGTGCTCGAGGTAAATCGGCATGAGGACTGCGGTGCACTCGGCACCTGGCTCTAAACTTTCCCCTCCGAGCAGTCTTACGCCTGCGCCTGAGAGACGCTCCTCCAACGGCAGCCGTCCCCCGAGATCGAAAAGCGGGTGATAGACGTCACGGCCGATGGGCCCGCGACGCCCGTTCTCGGATTCCGGAAGTAGTCTGAGCGTTACGGTAAACGCGAGTCGTTCCATCGGAGCCGAGACTATCTGCGATAGATGCCGTGAGATCCAGGAACCGAGAACGAGTCGGGCGCCTCAACTCACGCCGCCGCACGCTCACCAACCGCCCTCCGCCGCAAACCAGCCACCGTCATCGCGGGCGGCAAATACGCCGTATCCGCGGGCCTGATATCGATCCCTGGCGGAACGATCGCGTCGATGCGATCCAAGACCTCGTCGCTCAACTTCACTTCGATGCCGGCCAGCAGATCGTCGAGCTGCGGCATCGTGCGTGGTCCGATGATGGCGGAGGAGACGGCGGGGTGTGCGATTGCGAAGGCGATCGCGAGGTGCGTCAGGGGAATTTCAAGCTCCTGCGCGAGCGTGACGAGCTTTTCGACCACGTCGAGATTGCGCTCGTCGGAGAAGCGCTTCGTCGGGCCCGCGTTCATCGCCATGCGACGGCTGTCGCTCTCTTGACCTCTACGGATGCGGCCCGTCAGCAGTCCTCCCTCGAGCGGACTGAACACCATCGTGCCCATGCCGTAGCGTTGGCACGTCGGCAGGATATCGCGCTCGATGCCGCGGCTCACGATCGAATAGGGAAGCTGCTCGCTGCGAAAGCGCTCGAGACCGCGACGCTCCGAAGTCCACTGCGCTTCGACGATCTCCGAGGACGAGAACGTGGACGTGCCGATGGTTCGCACTTTGCCGCTGCGCACCAGATCCGTGAGGGCGGAGAGCGTCTCCTCGATGTCGACGGAGGTGTCTGGGCGATGCACTTGATAGAGATCGATGTGGTCGGTCTGCAAGCGGCGAAGCGAGTGCTCGACCTCGGCGATGATCCAGCGTCGTGAGATGCCGCCCTGGTTCGGATCTTTGCCCATCGGCGCGAAGAATTTGGTCGCGAGGACTACGTTCTCCCTGCGTCCTTTGAGCGCCTTGCCCACGATCTCTTCCGATTCGCCCTCCGAATAGCGGTCCGCGGTGTCGATGAAGTTGATGCCGGCATCGAGCGCTTTGTGGATGATGCGAATGCAGTCATCGTGATCGGAATTGACGGTTTTTCCGAACATCATCGCGCCCAAGCAATAGGGGCTGACTTTGATTCCAGTGCGTCCGAATGATCGATAGTGCATCGCGTTTCTCCTAGAGTTATAATCGGAGCGGTGTTCCGCTTCACGTCAGTTATGCGGAACGTTGTTCCGTTTGTCAAGCCGGTGAAGACCGATCGCGAGGCCTCTCCGTGGCGAAGGTGAAAAGCAAAGTAGCGACGCGGCCAAAGCGCGCGGACGCGCAACGCAATCTCGATGCACTTCTCGAAGCCGCGAAAGCCGTATTCATGGCCTCGGGCGTAGACGCACCGGTGCGAGAGATCGCCACGAAGGCAGGCGTCGGGCTCGGCACCGTCTACCGCCACTTTCCGCAGCGCTACGATCTCGTGGCCGCCGTGCTCCGGCGTGAAGTCGATGCCGTCGCCGCCGCCGCGCGCAAGGCCTCCGAAGATCTCGAGCCACTCGAAGCCCTCACGAGCTGGCTACGCCGCTTCACCCGCTTCGTCGCCACCAAGCGCGGCCTCGCCACCGCCCTGCATTCCGGCGATCCCGCGTTCGCGTCGATGCCCGCCTACTTCGAAGAGCACGTAGGCCCGGCATTGAAGTCGCTACTTGGTGAGGCTGCCGCGGCGGGCGCGATTCGACGCGATGTCGATCCGAACGATTTGCTGCGGGCCGTGAGCAATCTCTCGTCGAGCGACGAAGCGCACAGTCAGCGGATGGTCGCGCTTCTCATCGACGGTTTGCGATTCGGTGCGAGTGCGGCTCCAGCGACACGAAGCAAAGAGTCACCCAGTGACATAAGCCGCAAGCTCGTCTGACGTACCGTCGGGGAATGCCTCCAACAAGAAGTCGAGGAAGGCCGCCACCCGCGCGCTCAGCAGTCTCCGCGACGGATAGAGCGCCCACAAGGCGATTTCAGGTCCATTCACGTCTCCCCAGTGCACGAGTTTACCGGCAGCCAAATCGTGACTCACGACCGACACTGGCAGACGCGCGATGCCAATGCCCTCTCGCACTGCGTCGCGAACCATGATCTGCGAAGCGCAGTACAAGATGGGGTCGACTGAAACGCTCCTTTGACCCGTCTTCGTCGTGACGTCCCAGGTCGTGCTGCGGTCGTTCATCCCGCGAACCACCGCCGGGACCGCTTGCGTCTTCTTTGATCGAGCAAAGCGCGGGCTCGCCACAACGACCAACCGATCGCGCAAAAATATACGTCCGACGAGACTTTCATCGGGCTTTGGATTCACGCGAATCACCAAGTCGTAGCCCTCTTCGACCATGTCGACGGCGCGGTCCTCCGTCGTGACGTCGAGGCGGACCTCGGGATATTTGCGCGCGAATTGGGCGACGAGCTTCCCCATGGCGACTTGGGAAAACAGTAGAGGCGCGCTAATCCGCAAGCGCCCTCTCGGTTTTTCTCCCCCCGAAGCGATCGCCGCCGCCGACTCATCGAGCTCGGTGAGCAACACCTCCGTTCGCTCGTAGAGTGCGCG